>NZ_JAIXHU010000049.1:0-21056 GCF_025671395.1 Paraclostridium sp. AKS73
TTATTGATATATATATTATATAAATTATTTTTCGAGGTGATTTTCAATGATAACAATAATTTCTCCCGCAACAACTATGAATTTTGATATAAACACTAATATCAAGTCTTCTACTCCTTTTTTCAAGTCTGAAGTTAAGTATCTTATATCTATTTTAAAAAAGTTAAATAGAGATGAAATAAGCGCTTTAATGGGTCTAAGCGATGACTTAACTAATTTAAATTTTGATAGATATCAAACGTTAGGTACTGAATCTAGCAAATACTTACAAGCTTTACTTGCTTTTGATGGCCAAGTGTTTAATTGCATTAAAGTAAATGAATTTGATGAGTCAGACTTTGAATTTGCAAATGCTCATTTAAGAATCTTATCAGGTTTGTATGGTGTACTAAAACCTTTAGATATGATACAATCTTATAGACTTGAAATGAAATCTAAATTAAAAAATGAACAAGGAAATGACTTGTATAAATTTTGGAAAGAAAAAATAACTGATTATGTTTATAATGAACTTAATAATCAGGAAAATAAAACTTTGCTTAATTTATCATCAAATGAATATTCTAAATCTATAAATCTTAAAAAACTATCTAAAGATTTTCAAGTTGTAAATGTAGAGTTTAAAGACTTCAAAGAAAGTAGTAATACTTATAAAGTTATAGGTATTTACTCAAAAAAAGCTAGGGGTCACCTAACTAGCTACATAATTAAAAACAAAATAGATTCTATAGAAGGTATTAAAAACTTTAATTACGATGGATATACTTTTAATGCACATTTATCTGATAGTAATTCAATAATATTTACTAGATAGTAACAATTATTGTTTTTAGATTAAAAAGTATTATTTTGGGTATATATCATTTGACTTATAATTTGGAGGTTTCTGACTATGAAGTATAACTACACACAAGAGTTAAATAATATATTAAATAAAACATATAAAGAAATTATTTTTAGAATGGCTGTAAGTAATGAAAACATAGATTTTTCAAAAGAAAATTTAGATAAAACAAAAAAACTACTTTTAAGTGAACAAGTTTTCATTGGAAGTGATTTAGATAAGTTTATTATAAACTGTATCCCATCAGATCATGAAGGTAACTTATTTAGAGTATCAATATCAAAACATCATGACAGACTTCATCCAAGATTTGAAAACTATAAAGGAGAGCCTGTATCTGACTCTAGTTATTCTAAATTCGGACTTTTACTTTGGGAAGATCATATGAACAATTTATTAATATCAGATATTCAATCATTATTTAGCCAAGAAGGTTTTGTAAACTTTGTGAATAATGATTTAGATAGTTATTTAAACGAACTATCAATTAAGTTAGATAAATATAAAAATAATTCAATAAAAATAGAATTTAAAAACAAGGAAAGCTTATTGAGCACAATTGCTGATATGATAGCTAATGAAACTCTTGATTTTGAATTTGCTCATATATTAGTTGATATGGATAAACTTAGAGATGATATGGCTAAAATGTCTACTACATTTGACGTTTATAATGAATTCGATAAATTAGAGGACGATACTAAGTATTGCATAATAAATTATCCTAAATACAATTATGACGAATTAATTGAAGTGTTAACAAAGGATTATGGATTTAAATTATTAAACGAAAATTGTTTATTAAAAAACAAGTAAAACAAAATGGTAACTATATAATTTTAGGAATAAAATTTTTATAGTTACCTTCTTAATTGATTTATTATCTTTTTATTACACTCCCAAAGAAGTCAACGTCTATATGATCAAACTCTACATTTGTTTTTCCTTCATAAGTAATGTATATCCCATCAATCCATTTACCTTTATAATCTCGTTGAAGTAAACTTTCAACAATTGTATAACTTGTTATACTAGCTCCTGTACTTCCTTGAAAAAATTTACTACTCCACAATTTGTTTTCTTTATCTTCTTTAATATTTATGTAAGCTATATTATTCTCTATTTTAATTAACTCTATTGGAGCATTTTTAAATTGTAATTTTGATACTTCTTTAATAATTATACCTATTTTATCATTCATAGATAAATTATCATCGATTTTGATATCACTTATTATTTTCTTTTCACTCGTATTAGAATCCATACTTATTATTTTAGCGTCATAAGCTTTTGAGTTTTTTTCCTCATTTCGTTTATCATTTTTTAAATTACTAGATAATTGTATGTCAGATTTATTATCACCTTTAACATCAACCTTGTTGTTACATCCGCTTAAAACAAACATACATATAAATATTAAGCAAACAATTTTTTTAAACTTTTTCATATTCATACCTCCATATTTTACATATAACATCTATTTTAATTATATGAATCAAATATAGAAATATTTTATATATTTTTAGTTGTTTATACTGCTTAATTCATTCGCCAATTCTTCATCTTCTTTAGCCCATAAGAGAGTTCTATCAACTGCTCTTTTCCATCCTTTATATAAAATAGTTCTTTTTCTATCATCCATACTAGGTGTAAATTCCTTGTCTATTTCCCATTTTTCTTTTATTTCTTCTACACTTTTGAAAAAGCCTACTGAAAGACCTGCAAGATATGCAGCCCCTAAAGCTGTAGTTTCTATTATTTTAGGTCTATCAATATTCACATTTAATATATCTGATTGGAATTGCATTAAAAAATTATTTGCACTTGCTCCTCCATCAACTCTAAGGCATTTTAACTGCATTTTAGAATCCTCTTGCATAGCCATTAAAACATCTTTTGTTTGATATGCTATAGATTCTAATGTAGCTCTAACTATATGCCCTCTTTTTGCTCCTCTTGTCAATCCAAATATAGCTCCTCTAGCATACATATCCCAATAAGGAGCCCCTAACCCTGTAAATGCAGGAACTACATAAACTCCATTAGTATCTTGAACTTGATTTGCATAGTATTCCGATTGTCCTGAATCATATATTAGTCTAAGTTCATCTCTTAGCCATTGAATCGATGCTCCTCCAACAAATATACTTCCTTCTAAAGCATAGTTAACTTTTCCATCTACTCCCCACGCTATAGTAGTCAATAATCCTTTTTCTGATTCAACTATCGTATCACCTGTGTTCATTAATAAAAAGCACCCAGTTCCATAAGTATTTTTAACACTACCTTGCTCAAAACATGTTTGCCCAAATAATGCAGCTTGTTGATCTCCTGCACACCCCGCTATAGGTATTTGTGCACCAGCTAACATTTCTGAATCTGTGTATCCATAAATTTCACTAGATGGTCTAACTTCAGGCAACATACTCTTTGGTATGTTTAATTCACCTAGAATTTCTTCATCCCACTTCAAATCTTTTATATTGAAAAGCATTGTTCTTGATGCATTTGAATAATCTGTAACATGAACTTTTCCTCTCGTTAAATTCCATATAAGCCATGTATCTACAGTTCCAAATAGAAGGTCTCCGTTTTCAGCTTTATCTCTTGCACCTTCTACATTTTCTAAAATCCAATTTATTTTAGTAGCTGAAAAATATGCATCTACCAAAAGTCCTGTTTTTTCTTTTATAGTGGCTTCTAAACCTTTATCTTTTAACTTATCACATATGTCTGCTGTTCTTCTACATTGCCACACAATAGCATTATATACAGGTTTACCCGTATTTTTGTCCCATACAATTGTAGTTTCTCTTTGATTTGTTATACCTATTGCTGCAATTTCATCAGGTCTTATAAAAGATGTTTCTAGAACTTCTCTTAGTACACCACTTTGACTTCCCCAAATTTCCATAGGATTATGTTCAACCCAAGAAGCCTTTGGGTATATTTGCGTAAACTCCTTTTGTGCAGTTGAAACTATATTGCCATATTTATCAAATAATATTGCCCTTGAACTAGTAGTTCCTTGGTCTAATGCTATTATATATTTCTTTTCCATAATACTTCTCCTTAAGTTACTTTGTTAACATATTGTTCTTTAAGTAAATATTAGCAATAAAACAAACCTACTACAATAATTTTAAATAAAGTTATTTTTTAAACAACTTATCTGATATATATTTCATATTCACATTTTTTGTAAGTTATAGGAGTTCCATTTGTTTTATCATTATCAAATTGAACAACTTCAATTTTGTGTTTGCCCTCTTTTAAATCATTATCACATATAGTTAACGTAACAGAACTTTCTTTCCCTAGCTTTTCAACTGTATTTAACTTTCCATCTATATATATATAACTTGCTCTAGAATCATCAAAGTCTTTCGAACTAACTCCAATTTGTCCTAAACCTTTTTTATCATCTATATATATAGTAGGGATAGAACCATCTTCTGAATTTGAAACATGAGTAGTAACTATTATACTTCCCTTACCTATATCCCCCTCAACTCCAGATGGGATTGTTTTTTCAACTTCAACTCTATTTTCAACAACTTCCTTAGAACATCCAACAGTAAATACCATCATTAAACACAATAAAAATAATAATTTTTTCATTACATCCTCCAAAATCTCAATATTATACTCTTTAGTGTTCCCCATTTTATACAAAAAAGCATGAATTAATATATTAATTCATGCTTTTAAAAGAATTATTTTAATAAATAATTATTAACGTAGCATTTTATATTGCCTTTTTTGACAATTATGCAAAGAAAATAACTATTTACTAAAGTTTTATTATGCAGCTTCTAATTCTTCTTCTTCGTCTTTTTCTTGTCTAGATTTTATAAATTTAAATACATAATGAACTGCCATACCTACTCCAATAGCAAATACTAAGTCAAATACTACTGTAAATGTAAAAGTTATAAGTAGTACTAAAACATCTGATTTACTTGAAGATAATAGTTCCTTAAAATGAGACCATTCTCCCATATTATATGAAACAATAATAAGTATAGCTGCTAAAGTCGTCATTGGTATTAGCTTTGCAAAAGGCATAAGAATAACCATTATAAGTAATAATGTTATAGCATGTACCATTCCTGATATAGGGCTTCTACCCCCATTTTTTACGTTTGCAGCAGTTCTTGCTATAGCTCCAGTTGCAGGAATTCCTCCAAATAAAGAAGATGCTATATTTCCTAATCCTTGTGCTACAAGTTCCATATTTGAATCATGTTTATCATCTATCATATTATCTGAAACTACACAAGAAAGTAGTGATTCTATAGCCCCTAATAGTGCAATTGTAAGTGCTGGATTTATTAAGTTTATAATTGTTTTTACATCCATATGTGGTATTTGTGGCTTAGGTATTGAAGATGATATTTCACTAAATCTAGTACCTATTGTGTCTGTTGGCAAGTTTAATAAATTTACAGCTAATGTAGAAACTATTAGCGCTATTATTGAAGCTGGAATCTTTTTATTTACCTTAGGCCAGTAAACTAAAATTAAAATACAAGATAGACCTATTAGAAATGATGCTATATCAAAAGTAGATATGTTTTGTATATAGCTTTCAACTTTGCCTATAAACTCTGCTGGCACATCCGCTATTTTAAATCCAAAAAAATCTTTTAATTGAGTTGTAAGTAATGTTACTGCTATTCCGCTTGTAAATCCTACTGTAATTGTTTGTGGTACATATTTTATTAAAGATCCAAATCTAAGTAGTCCCATAACTACTAATATAATTCCTGCCATCATTGTAGATGTTATAAGTCCAGTTATTCCATAAGTTTTAACTACTCCATAAACAATTACAACAAATGCTCCTGTAGGTCCTCCTATTTGAACCTTACTACCACCTAGAAGAGAAATTACAAACCCTGCAAATATAGCAGTTATAAGACCTTTCTCTGGTGATACTCCTGAAGATATAGCTAATGCTATCGAAAGTGGTAAAGCTATTATAGCAACTATTATACCTGCTATTATATCTTTTCCAACTTGATCTTTAGTAAGTTCATTATCTTTAATCATTTTAAATAACTTTGGTGACACGAAAACACTTCCTTCCAAAACTAAATATTGCAACATTTAATATATTAATCCTATTTTTTGATAAAGTCCATACATAATTTTTAAAATTTGTGTTAAAAACAAAAAAGATACTCCGCAATCGAAGTATCTTTCGTATTTCTTAAATTTCATTCAGTTTTTGAAGTAATTCTTCTAAATCTATACCATGTATATATGCAGCTTGTTCTAAAGTTTCCATTTGTGCTGAAGGACAACCTAAACAACCCATTTCGTAAGACATTAAAATATTTACTGAGTTTGGTTTTTTATTAATTAAATCTCCTATTAAGGTATTTTTATCTATTTTCATTTTAAATTCTCCTTTAATAATAGTTCGTATTTTTCTAATTTTATTATATCTTAATATTATAATATTTTTAACTTTTTCCGTAACATACGTTACATTTTTAATTTTTTGTTAATAATTAAAATCATGAAAATCTTTATTATGGTAAAATTTTATTTTACATTAAAATTTTACATTCCCATTTATTTTCTTTTTAATGTTTTTATGATAAAATATGTTATATATTTATGCTTGCTTGAATATAAATTTAATTGTGAAACTTGTACATACTATAAATATATTTTAAATTTCAAGCATAACTTGTTATCATAATTTAAATTTGAAATAATCTAGGAGGATTAATATGAGCTTAAAAGACAAATTCGCATCATCATACGCTAGATCTAAAACAATGTCTGGCCCTGAAAAAAAAGCTAATGAAATAATGGGGAAATTATTACTTAAAAAGAGTATTATTCCTATGATCATAATGTTAGTTGTTTGGATGACAGGTATATACTTTAAAGTTAATGGTTGGGTATTATTCGGAATCGTACTTGTTATCGCTGTTGGTACTTATTTTTACATCAAAAAACAAGGTGACAAATATCAAAACTTCAAACCTTTTGTTGGAAATTTAATAAGCCTTGAGAAAAAAGGTAAAAAAGAATATGTAGCTATAATAAAACAAGGTAAAAGAGTTGATAAGTTACAAATAAAATATGGTGGCGAAGAGTTAGAGAAAGTTAAAAAGAACCAATTAGTTCAAATAAGTTATAATAAAGATGAAAAAATTGCAATCGTTGTAACTAAATAATTTTTCAAAGGAAAAGCTTCTACTGAATTAATGTAGAAGCTTTTTTATATTACTCTTTTAATACATACTTTTTATATATTTTAAGCGCATTCGCAAGCTGATCTGGGCAAGATGATTCTCTATTTTTACATGGAATTTTTTCAAATGCTTCTATAATTTCATCAATATTCTTTCCTTCAATCAAATTTTTAATTCCTATTAAATTCCCTGCACAACCACCTTCAAATATTACATCTTTTAACATATCTCCTTCTATGTCTAATAAAATTGATTTTGAACAAACACCACTAGTATAATATCTATACATACACATCACCTTATTTTAATATTTTATACATATTTATTTATAAACAGTATAATTTATGAGGATTTTAAATATTTTTTTATAATTTATATTTTATATATATCAATTAGTAGTTATAATTATAATAATAGCTATATTTGCTCTGAATATATTAGATAGATTGTGTATATAATCTATTAGATTACCTTTTAGGATGTGATACTTATGAGTGATGTATTAAAAGAAAACAAACTAAACTTATTTAATAATTTATTTAAATTTTTATTTCTTATGTTTTGGGTTATGTTTTGGTTTATAGGAATAATCCTTACAGATTATAAATTTAATAAAATAGCAATATACTTTTTTATTGCATATAGTTCAGTTTGTATAATATATATTATTAGTTATGTAATTTATATGAAAACTTCAAATAATTTTGAAAAAAGATAGAAGTTTTTTATAAAATTTCAACGCTTTTATCATTTATTTTCTCCACATTAAGTTACTATATATTCCCTATTAGTATTATGTGGTTTTTAATTAAGCTATCATTATTATTTACATATATGTATATTTCTATATTAAAAGTTTATAAATACAAACTTGAAGAAGGCGTTGTTGGTATACTAGCATCTGCTTTAATGCTATTTATGTTTCTTAGATACTAAAATTATTAGTTTTTTGAAATATTAGACATATTTAGTATTTTTTGATATTATTTATCTTAGTAGTAAAATACTATTAATAATCAAATAAAAAGGAGTTATTATAATGGAAAGAACAGTTTTAGCCACTATCGGTGAAAAAGAAATAACTAATATTGATATCGAGAATGCTTTAAAAAGCTTAGACCCATACCAAGCTATGCAATTTAATACAGAAGAAGGTAAAAAAAGATTACTAGAAGATTTAGTAAATCAAGAGTTATTCTACCTTGAAGCTAAAGACGAAAATTTACATAATGACGAAAACTTCAAAGCTGAAATGAAAAGAATAGAAGAAAATATGTTAAAACAATATTCTATAAATAAAGTTTTAGCATCTGTTAAATTAACTGATGAAGAAATAGCTAACTTCTATGAAGCTAACAAAACTAAATTTGTTAAACCTGAAACAGCATCTGCTAAACATATATTAGTTGATACTGAAGAATTAGCTAATGACTTATTAAACAAAATAAATAGTAATGAAATATCATTCGAAGAAGCAGCTAGAGAGCATTCTTCTTGCCCATCTAAAGATGCTGATGGAGATTTAGGTACTTTCCCTAGAGGACAAATGGTTCCTGAGTTCGAAGAAGCTGTATTTAATATGAATAGAGGCGACGTACAAGGTCCAGTTAAAACTCAATTCGGATATCACTTAATAAAAGTAGAAGATAGACACGAAGGTGGTCAATCTGAACTTGATGAAGTTAAGGAAGAAATAGCTAAAAGCTTAATGTACCAAAAACAAAATGAAGTTTACTCTTCAAAAATAAATGACTTAAAAGCTAAGTATAATAATTTAGTAAAATTAAACGACTAATAAAAAAAGATAACTAATGGCTAAACATTAGTTATCTTTTTATGATTTATATTTTTATAGCAATACTCAATTATATCTCTTCTCTTAATTATCCCAATAAAAATATTTTGATCATCTATAACTGGCACAAAGTTTTGGTTCATAGATTTAGATATTAAATCTTCTATATTAGCATTTATAGATACAGGTTTATTGTCCATTCTTCTTTTTACATCACATACATATACATCTTCTATGGCTTTTAATTCTAAATTTAAGTCATTCTTTAGATACCATAGTAAGTCCCCCTCTGTAATAGTTCCTACATACGCACCTTCACGATTTATAATAGGTATAGCAGAATATCTATGATACTCCATCTTTTCTAATGCCTGTCTCATTGTATAGTCATCATATATATATGCTACTTCACTTTTGGGTGTTATAAAAAATAGTATATTCAAATACTACACCTCCTATTAAGTAGTATAAACTTAAAAACATATCTATCCATATTTTATCATATATTTAATAAGATTTGAATAAATTAGATTTTATTTCTAATTAAAAAAGCTATTTTTATTTAAATAAAAATAGCTCTTTCAATATTAATAATTAACTTTTATTAAATGAAATTTTATTGATTTATCACTCCAACCTAAATCCCAAGGAACTAATAATCTATCAGTATTATGACACGTTACAAGTGGATATCCTTTTGAGTCAACTCCAGTTACAGTAGATACATGAGTTATTCTACCATTTTTTCATAAGCAACTATATCTCCAGGAGTCATACCATATGCTAGCTTGTAAATTTCTTCGTACGAGCCTTTTCCTATCAACGACCCTCTTCCACTATATACTAAATAATTTTTAAATCCTTGAGCATTAACCCAAGCTTTAGTACCATCTGTTCCCTCATAATTCCAAGTCCCATTTTTCTTAAATCTTCCACTTTCAAACATAATTTGAGATGCATAGTTTGCACAATCTCCTCCGTCTGGATTGAAGTCTTTATATTTTGAATTAAATTTCATTCCATGTTCTTCATCCGCTGCAGCTCCACAATACCTATGTGCATAGTCAATTGCTTTAACCTGTTCATTAGTTAAGTCTACATCTTTTTTATCTTGAGCCATTATATAATTTCTAATATCGTCAGATTTTATGTTGTCTAGATGAAGTGAATCTGCAAATGGGTCAGTATACCATTCTTTTGTAATTATATATTCATTATCTTCAATTCTCATATTAAGATAATGATATGTTCCTATTCTAAACATATTTTTCATATCCGGTTGATTCTCATATGAGTAATTATATTCAGTAGATACCGAACATATAATTCCATATAAATTTTCCTCTTTTTCTTTTACTTTACTAATTTTAACTCTAGTTTTTATATCATTAAATTTAACACCTTGTTTATATGACCAGTTTTGTAAATATTTCATTTTAGTTACTTCTTGCTCATATGCCCATAATCCAAACTTATGATTTATATCATATAATTTTTTCAAAACATCATCATTTTTAGTCAATATAGCCTCATTCCTATGATCAAATAAATTTTCAAGCAAAAGTTGAAATTGTTCTTTTTCTGGATCTTTATTAATTTTTACAACTTCATTTCCTCTTATAAATGTATTCAACTTTAATTCATTTTATTATTTAAAATAATTGTAGTAATAATACAAATCCCTGCTAATACTAATATTCTCCTTAGTGTTTTGCCTTTTGTATTTTTTATGTTCAAGTTGGTTCCTCCTATCAAATAATAGACTTTATCTTAAGAATATAGAGTATTTCAAAGCTAACATAATATTTTATATAGTTTTTACATTTTTTTAGCCAAATATAATTAAATTTATGGTATAATTGTCTAACATTAAATTAAAGGAAAGAGGTGCTCAGTTGCTAACAAAAATGAAACTGTCTAAAGTAAATAATGTTCTTACTAATAATATATATGCAAATTTTCGTTTTTTAAGTGAGGAAAATTTTGGTGATGTCTCAAAACTCTACGAAGAAGTGAGTAATTCTATGGATAATAAAAATTGGTTAAAAAATAGAGATCATGCCGCATTAAAAAAAACCGTCGATAATGGTGGTTTTATAATTGGTTGTTATGTAGGTTTAGATCTTATTGCTTGTGCTCTTTGTGATGTCCCTAGCATAAAAGATTTAGAACTTTTATCTTATTTAGGAGTTTCTGTAGAAGACTTTAAAAGCACTTATATATCAGGTTTTGTTATGGTTCATCCTATGTATAGAGGTAATTCTCTTCAAAGCAAATTACTTGATTTAAGAATAGATATAGCTAAATCTCAACGTAAAAAATATATATTAACAGTAGCTGCTGTAGATAATATCCATAGCATAAACAATATTTTAAATAAAGGGTTTGAATTCAAAACTCAACAAGAAAATGAATATGGGATCTTAAGAAACATATTTTTAAAAGATTTATTTCCTTGTGATGAAAGTGAAAATTTCATACATAGTGACATTATGACTGATGTAATATAAAAGAGACCTTTGAAATAAAGGTCTCTTTTTCCACGTTGTAAGGTTCTTATATGTCTTTGTACTTCATAGTATATATTATTCATAATTGTTAATTTTGCTACACTTTAATTTGAAAGATAAGTAACACTTATTATTTATTTTATAATATATTATTAAGTTAATTTATACTTTTCAAGGGGGTATTTTATGAATATTAATGATAAGGCAAAAGATTTAGCATTGTGTATAAGAAATACTAACGAGTTTAAGACTATGAATAAAGCAAAGAAAGACCTTGATAGAAATTCGACTTTAAGAAAACAATTCGATGAATATGTAAAAAGAAAAACCATATATATTCTAGATATAAAATAGAAGATGCCTCAAAAAATAAGTCAGCTAAATAGAGATTACGATAAATTTTTTAATCATCCTCTAGTTTCTAATTATATGAATGCAAATAGGAATTTTAATACGATGATGGAAAACTTGTATAAACAAATAGAGTCTGAATTAACTAAATAAAAAAAATAAAAGAGGCGATTACGTCTCTTTTATTTTTCAAAGTGTTGATAGTCTTTTAAGTTTGACCATTCACCACCCCATGTCCAACCTCTTTTTGTAAATGCATTATAACATGCATCTCCTTTTGTTATCATGCCTTTAACATTTTCATTTCTTTCTATGTAATCTTGACCTTTTCTAGGGCTTACATCTCCGTTTTTGACCATAGGATTAATAAGAGGATTTATATCTATAGCTAATCCTTTTGAATGATTTGATAACACTTTTGACCCATCTACAACCCTATAACAAAATGAGGATGTATTATTGGCTGACATAGATAATTCATCGTCTGCACCATAATTATCAATTAGACTTATTTTTTCTATAGGATACTTATTTTCATACAGCTCTTTAAATATTTCTATAACTTCTTTCGATACTTCTTTACTAACTACCATATCACCTATGTGCGGCTTATTATCAAATCCATAGTATGTTATTTTCAAATAATCCAAAGAATTTTTATCAACAAAGTCTTTATCAGGAATAGAATTTCCAATCATCTTTTCATATATATTATCTGGAATTTTTTGAACTTCAAATAAAGGTTTAAATTCTTCTTTCTCTATTTTTTTAGCTACTTTTTCATTATTAGACTCTTTCTTTGAATCAGAAGTATTACACCCAATACATGCTAAAATCACGCAACTAATTATAGCTACGTATACAATTTTTTTTAAAAACATTATAACTTTTCCTTTCTCTACCTAAAATTAACTATACATATATTATATTATTATTTTATGCCAAAAAATCAAAGCTCATAGTTAAAAACTATGAGCTTTGATTTTTTAGTTAATTAATCTTCTAAGTTATACATCATATTATTCATCATATTTTGCATATACATATAATAGTTCATCCACATATCTTGCATTTCTTCCATTCCCATATTTTCCATGTACATATATGGTTCATCCATTGATGGATATTTATTTGCAAATTCACCCATATATTGCATTGGTTCCATATTATATATAGGATTTATATATAATCCTGTTTCCTCTTCTTTAATTAACATTATATCGTCTAAATCACAGTATTCATCTTTATTTTGATTGTTATTTTGTCCATTACAGAAGTTAAATTCATATCCACATGGTTGTTTTACTTCCTTTTTAGGTTTGCAATAAGTTGGACTTACATATTTAGGCTCACATGTACAACTTGACTTCTCTTCTTTACATGTGTAAATTGGTTTACATTGTTTTTCTTCTTTGCATATATGCATTGGTTTACATGGCTTACATGTTTTCTTTTCTTTGCATGGTTCTTCTATTCCTAAATCCACATAGCAAGATTTTTTCGGCTTGCAGTCATCCATTTCATAGCATCCAGCAATTTTTTCTTGGCATTTTTCATCATATCTTCACATTTTTTAGATTTACCTTCGTATTCTTTTATTTTTCCCCAGCAGCTTTATAACAATTCATAGCCTTTTCATCACATTTCATAGCTTGAGAATATAGACATTTTGCTTGTTCATTTACATTTTGAGACTTTTCATATAAGCATTTAGCTTTTTCGCAATATTGTTCTGCTTCATCCCCTGATTGCTCAGCTTCTTTGTATAAACATTTTGCTCTTGCACAAAGGTCTTCCGATTTACATAAAAGTTGATTTGCTTGTTTTCTAAGTTTTTCAGCTTCTGTTTCATTTTCCATAGACTCTTTAGCTAATTTTTTAGCTTTAGCTTCTAATGCTTTAGCTTTTTTATCAAATTCTTTAGCTTCTTCATATGACTCTACAGCTAAGCATTCACAATCTAAAGCTTTTTTAAATAATCTTTCCGCTTCTTGTGCTAGCTTAACACATGTATCATCAAATTTTATTTCACAGTCATCACATGGACCTGGAGGACAGCAAGTTGGTTCTAATTTTTTACTGGTTCACATTTTTATGAACCGGTTTTTACATGGTTCACAGTAGCTCTCTTTTTCTTTTTGGTTACAGCCTATATTTGCAGAACAGCTATTATAACATTTTTTCTTTTTCTCATTGTACTCATAGCTAGTCAAAACCCCTTTGTTGTATTTTATTTTAACTAAGCAAATTAATATGCTTAATAATAATTATATGAAAGTCTCTTTGTGTGGTTACTAATAATGTCTAAAATATATACAAAAATTACCTTTAAACTTATTTTTTCTTACTATAAATTTTCTTTTATTACATAAGATATATGTGAATTAAAATTTATATCAAAACACTAAATTATAGTTGATTGGAGTGATTAATTTGAATAATAACAAAATAAATAATGAAAACATTAATAATCAAATTGATGATTATACTAAAAAAGGACAAGAGTATATAGAAAAAGCTGAACAAAAAGCTAATGAACTTTTATCAAAAGCTAATGGTGTTGCACATGATGTAGCTGATAAAACAAATGAAATTGCTGAAGATGTAGAAAATACAGTAAAAAAAAAGACAACTATGAGTCTAAAGTAAACTATCCTTATGATGAATGTTGCTGTGGTACAAATTTTGAGTGTTTTGATGAACCAAAAACTACAGTTGACTATATAAAGGATTATGCTAAAGAACATCCTGTGATGACAGCTACAGCAGTTTCTGCTACAGTTCTAACAGGACTTAGCCTAGTTAGTCCAAAAACAAGAAAAGTAACTGTACCTGTTGCTAAGTATGCAGTTAAGCAACAAGCAAAATTCACTTTAGGAGTTGGTATGTTAGCTATGGCTACTTACTTATCAAGTAAATCTGACTTTAACTCTTATAACTAATAAAAAAGGAGCTTTTAAAGCTCCTTTTATTTTAAATATTTCTAATATTTATTATTTGTGATTTTATATCTACATTATATTTATTTTGATTTTCTTCATTTTGTTTTATGGTTCCATTAAATTTTTTCATAGGTTCTTGATTATTATCTTGTTCATCTTCAAAGTGTATATTCTCCGATGCATCTAAATTAAATTCTATATTATATTTATCGGTAGGTAAATCTAAATACGTCATTCCATTTTTATTATCTATATTTAATTTTTTGCAATAGGAATTGTAGATTCTATATTTATACTAGGTGAATATTTTGTTGCTATTATATTAAATGTTTCTGGTATAAATTTTTCTATATTTTCAATAAATACATCATCAGGCATAGATTGTAAATATACTCCTGCAGTAGTACTTATATTTATATTCTTTATTCCTAATATTTCACTAGCTTTTAGATTTATATCTCCGTTTGAACTTATAGTTAAGTTCTCTAAGGTTTTAGCTTCTTTTGGTAATGTAATTTGACTATATTCATTTGAAAAAGTTACTTTTTCATTTAATACATCATTATCCGTTATAATTAGATCTCCATATCTAGTTTTCGCTTGTATATCTACATTATTTGGAACATATACAATTATTTTGTTTGAACCTAAGTTTAGCATATTTATTACAGCATCACCAAATCCCTGAATTTCCATATCTATATGTCTATTTTCTTCATTTTGTTTTATATCAAATGTATTTTCTTTATTCTCTATGGTTAATGTATTGTTATTTAATCTTCCAACTTGAACAATTTTAAGTTTATCAGAGTTGCTTTTTTTAACTTCTACAGTTATATTCTTAGTGTCTATATCTAATTGTCTTACATTAACTTTCTTTTCATATATCGTGACCTTTTCACTTGCTTTTTTTGCACATTCATTTATATAGTTAGTTGCAAATGGTACTGCAGCTATCGATGATGATATAGTCCCTATAATTCCTATAGCAATCAATATAACTGCAAATATAGTTATTTTCTTATTCATCTATATCATCTCCTTTATAATTTATTTTATTTTCTTTTGCATGTATATATTTTTTCTTGTTTCTTAACCAGTTTATATATTGCTTATATATTTTTTTGCCTAACTTCATAATGTATATATAAACCTGTACTACCAATATATCAAACCCTATAATTCCTATACTCGAAAATATTATAAGCGCAGCTATAGAACTATCTAATCCAAACAACGGTCCTGAAGTCCCTAACAAAGCAATAAACGCTATATTTAACGCCCCAATAGTTAAACCTGCACTTGCCATCATTAATATAAATAAAACCCAAATACACATTAATCCAAAGCTCAAACAAGCTAGTAGTACTTTTATAAGTTTTGTTGATAATCCCTCATCATCATTTCTTAAATTTGGAGTTAACTTATTATTTATAACATCTTTAGTTTTATAGTAACTATCTTTTAGCCTTATTTTGACTTGATTTATACCATCATGAAGTTTATCAAATTTTTTGTTACTATCATTAATTTTACTTTCTTTCATTTCACCTACTAAATCTCTAACTATAGACTTAGGCGATCCTAGTGATTCTATAATTTGCAAGTCGCTTTTCCCTTCTATTTCGCCATCTATGAAGTATTCTTCATAATCTCTTAATATATCATTGACCTCATCATCAGAAAAGTGATTAGATAAATAATCTTTTAATATTTCTAAAAATTCTCTTTTATTCAACCTTAGTACCTCCTTAATCTAAATTAATAAGATAATCTACTGCATTAGTAAAGTTTTTCCACTCTTTTATAAGATTTATTAAATTTTCTTTACCTAACCCCGTTATCTTATAATACTTTCTAGCTGGCCCCTCATTTGATTCTAGTATGTATGTCTCAAAATACTCTTCTTTAGTCAAACGTCTAAGTAAAGGATATATAGTTCCTTCATTCACTTCTATAACCTTAGAAATGTTTTGAACTATTTCATATCCATACATATCTTTTTTAGATATAAGAGCTAGAACACATATCTCTAAAACACCTTTTTTGAATTGTGTATTCATTTACTCCATCCTTTCTATAAAAATAACTACTATGCTTTATACAGTACCTTGTTTAATCATCGTCATAATCATATAATAGCACACTACTGTGTGTTACACAATACCTTGTTAAATTTTTTATTCCCCTCCTCTTACTCCCTCTCATAAAAAAAGTCGTACTTTATCAGAAAGTTTAAGTGCCACTATCTAAATTTAACCGACATTTACAGGCATGCTTTTAAGCCTGTATGGAGGAAATTTAGATAGTGGCACTAATTAAAACTTACGAAAAGTACGACTTTTTAACTTTTATTATTTAACGTATTCTGTTACTAATTTTATAGTTTCTATAATAGATTCTAAGTTAGTTCTTTCATACCCATGAGATGCAAATATTCCAGCACCTATTAAAGCTGTTTTAACGTCATATCCAGCTTTTAGCATAGCACCTGCATCTGATCCATAATTAGGGTAAGTATCAACCTTATATCCTATGTTATTATCTTTTGCAATTTGAATAAGCCTATTTGTTAACTCATAATCATATGGTCCACCTGAATCTTTTGCACATATACATACATCGTATTCAGTTGAGTTTTGACCCTCTCCTGGGCATCCCATATCTATAGCTATAAACTCTCTAGTTTTTTCTGGTACAGCTGCTGATGATCCATGTCCAACCTCTTCATAATTACTGAAGAAAAAGTTTACAGTATGTTTGGGTTTTATTCCAACAAGTTTTAAATACTCTATAACATATAAAGCTGCTGCAACTGAAGCTTTGTCATCTAAATGTCTAGATTTTACAAATCCAGAATCAGTTATCTTAAGTCTAGGATCAAAAGATATAAAATCTCCTACTTCTATTCCTAATTCTTCAGTATCTTCTTTAGAACAAACTTGCTCATCTATAACAACTTCGTAGTTGGCTGGAACTCTCGGAAGTTCTCTACAATCAGAGTGTATATGAACAGATGGTTTTATAGTTTGGATAGTACCTTCATAAACTTTTCCACATCTGGTATGTATTTTACAACATTCACCCTCAATTGAAGTCATCATATATCCACCAACTTGAGTTAATGCCAATCTTCCATTTCCTTTAACTTCTTTTACCATAGCTCCTAATGTATCTACATGACAAGATAAAGTCTTTTGATATTCATCATCGTCACCTTTTATTGTGGCAACTACAGCCCCTTTATTTGTTACCTTATACTCTACATTTAAAGTTTTTAAAACTCCTGTTATATACTCCATTATATTTTGAGTATAACCAGATGGACTTGGTATATTTAACACTTCTGTTAAATATTTTTTTACTAACTCTGATTTATATTCCATAACCTAAACCTCCCTATTTTTATAAGTTTCCTATAATTAAATAGTAAAATAAATAAATTATTGTTAGAGATATTAATATTTTTTCTATCCCAATGGCTAAAAGTTCAATTTTTTTAATGGGAATATCAGTACTACTTACATATACCATATTAGTACTGATTGATATCGTTTGCACTATAGATATTATAAATATTATAAGACCAGATATATCTTTTATATCATTATTTATAAATTCTATATACCTGCCTCCATTAAACATACCTAAGCATAAAGCTTCATTTATTTGAACTTTTGATGGTAGTTTAAGCAGTTCTATAATTGGATAAGTAATTTCACCTATAGTGTCAATCAATCCTGTATTATTTATTAAAAACTCTCCTACAAATATAATTATAACTAAATTGGGTAATATTGTCATAATTATATTAAATGATTCTTTAAAATTTTCAAACATGTAATATATTAATTTATTATTTTTTTTAGTAGATAAATGTCTCCTTATTGCATTTTTAAATTTATCCTTTTTAAAGCTACATTCTTTATAAGAATTTTTGTATAAATAAGTTTTTTCTTAATTTTTAAAGGCCATATCCTACATACTAAAAAATTTACACCTAATGATAAGCTTATAACCATAAAAATAGTAAATGCTACAGACTTTAAATTTAATTCATCTGCTAAATAGTAACAATTTAAAATACTAGTAAAAGAAAAACAAGAAACCATTATACACGCTTCATTTTGTCTAAGCCTTCCTTTTTTATATAACTGACTAGTCATAAACATTCCACTAAATATATCTACAAATAAATACACTAATATATTTAATACACATTTTCCACTTAGTTTAAAAGTTTTTTTAGTATATTTTTGAAAGTATGATTCGAAAATTTCCAATAACCCATATTCTGTTATAAAAGGTAAAAATAAAGAACTTATTGATAAAACAATAACTGATTTCAATAAAAAATCCCTCATAAATAGCAAGCTACTATTATTGTATGCTCTAAATTCGATTTTAGAAAAATTATAAGTATAAATAATATACTTACAGGTTTTATACACTTTATTATATTGCTAAATGCATCATATTCCTTTTCTTTATGCTTAACTATAGGTAATATAGATCCTATAGATACCATTATAAATAAATACAACTTAATTAATTCTATATACTTGTCTTGAATAAAAAAATATAAGTGGTATATAATTGTATTTGTAGATCCTTTTAAATTTATTGGTATAAAAAATATAAAAACTCCACAAATAGAATATATTACTATTCTAAATGAATCCATCAATTCAAAATTTTTATAATCATTTCCTTTTTCTTTTGTATCAATTCCTTCCATCCATTACCTCCATACATATAATATATAATTGATTTAATATTTATATAAATGTATAATACTATCATTAATTAAATTTTAAAAAAGAGGTGATATATTGAATAACACCAAAAAAACAATATTGATTCTTACAGCTCAATTTGGGGCCGGACATATAAGTGCTGCTAATGCTATTAAAGAGTACATACTTGAAGAACAGCCTTCATATAAAGTTGTTATCCAAAATTTTATAAGTGCAAGTGTTCCAAAAATGAACAAACCACTTGTTAAGCTTTATGAGGCTAATACAAAATATACACCTGGATTATACAATTATTATTACTATTTAAAAAAATCATTTGATTCTAGACATGATATAGCTTATAAAATGTATACTCCAAAATTGTCTCAGTATATATTGGAAACTAATCCAGATCTTATAATTTCAACGTTTCCTATGGCATGTACTTGTGTTGATTATTTCAAAACTAAAAATCCTGAGTTTAAAGTTCCAACTATTACAGTAGTTACAGATGTTGTCGATAGTCTTGAATGGATTTATCCAACTACTAGCATGTATTTTGTGGCTTCTCATGAAATAAAAAATAGATATGTACAAAAAGGTATAAACCCTAATATAGTTAAAGTAACTGGCGTTCCTGTAAAAAAGAATTTGAGCATAACTCAGAAAAAAACGCATTCAAAAAACATAAATTACTTATAGTTGGTGGTGGTAGAGGTTTATTTGATATGGAGGATGATTTTTTACTACATAGATGATTTGTTAAACTTAAATGAAGATGCATTAGAAGTAACTATAGTCTGTGGTAAAAATCAAAAACTTTATGATAAATTGACAGAAAAAAACCTCTTAAAAACATTAATGTTTAGGATTGTAACAAATATGCCATCTTTATTAAAAGAACATACATTATTGATAACAAAACCTGGTGGTGCAACTTTATTTGAAGCTATAAAAAGTGAAATTCCGGTAGTTGTCATGCTTCCTAAAGTTGGACAAGAGATAGAAAATGCTCGATTTATAATAGATAAAGGTATAGGCATTGTATATAACGATGAAGATGACTTAAAAAACTTATTAGATGCTTTAGTTGATAAAAGGTTAAATGATCGAATAAACTTCATGGTAGACAATATAATAAATTTTAAAAATTCTATAGATTATAATAAAATTGCATCTTTTGTTACACAATTAATAGGGACTTTGTAAAATAGTCCCTTATTTATTAATATTTTTATATTTATTAATATTTATTATCTTTGATCCATTTGTACCAAATTTAATATTTTTTATATTACTTTTAGTTAATATATATTTTGTGCTCTTTATAAATTTAGAAATTAGCACAGCTTCTCCAATAAAAAATATAATACATATTGAAGCTTCAATATTTAAATTGTTCAAATATCCGGTTTTTCCTGAGCTAAATACTGAATGAGATTTTACTAAAATTAACATTAATATATGGATAATTACAATTGATGTAAGCTTATAAAATTCTTTATATAAGTTATTTTTTTTGATTGAGCTTATGATTTGAATTTGACTGAAATTAAGGATTTTTAATATATCTATGTATATTTGCTTAAATATGTTTCTATCTACTAAGTTTAATATCACTATAACTATAGAAGTAATTATTAAACAATATATATTATATATA
>NZ_JAIXHU010000004.1:0-162589 GCF_025671395.1 Paraclostridium sp. AKS73
GTTCATTTTTGTTTTGCCCTTTTCTTAAGGACAAGTAATACTATACCACCTTAATTTAACATCGTCAACACTTTTTTAAAATTTAATTTTATTTTTTATAAATATAAAAAAAGCTTTGAGATTAATCACAAAGCTTCTTAACTATTCTTTAGTTTA
Organism: Paraclostridium sp. AKS73; assembly: GCF_025671395.1. Classification (NCBI taxonomy): domain Bacteria; kingdom Bacillati; phylum Bacillota; class Clostridia; order Peptostreptococcales; family Peptostreptococcaceae; genus Paraclostridium; species Paraclostridium sp. AKS73. Next base: position 157 of record NZ_JAIXHU010000004.1, read on the forward strand.
AATCAGCTATTATTTCACTTATAACTTGTTTAGGATTTTCTAATGCTATACAAGGCTCTACTTCATAGTATTCAACATCTATGAATCTTTCGATTTCATTTACTTCTTCTATACCTTTATTTATTACAAATAAAACAGCACTTGCATCTTTTATATCTTTTTCAGATATTTCATTTATAATTGTATCTTCATTTTGTATTTCAAATTCAATGTTATAGTTAAATTCTTTCGCCGATTCCTGTAATTTATTTCCACAGTTTATGTCTTCACATATAACTACTATATTATTCATACTCATACCTCTCTTTTTTTAATTCTTGTTATATAGTTATATCATAAAATATAATTTATTTTCATTATAATTTTTTTATATAACTATTCTTTATTATTACATTTTTATGTATCTATTAACTTAATTATTGAAAAATATATAATGAATTTAATATATATTTCATTTTAATTTAGGAGGTAACGTATGTTTTTTATTTATTTGTTTCCAATAATAACATTATCTATTTTTTAATATCTTATTTTAAAGATAGAAGAAGACTTTTTAACGGATTATTTTTCAATATATTTCTTATATCTTTTGCTATTTCATTTACATACTTAGCATTTTCTACAGAAAACCGAATTTTAATAGTTTTATTTTTAATCTTATTTATCATATTTATGATTGTTTCGATATTTGGAATTTACGCCCTTATTTTCGGTTTATTTTTAAATGCTAAAATCGTCATGCAAAAGGAAAGTAGAAATTTATCTAATATGTTGACTCTTTTTTTAGGATTAGCACTTGTTTTCCACTTAGTTTTAACATTTTTTAATCCAGAAAAATTTTTACCAAAAGATATAACTATTTTTTAAGTAGTTTTTTACTTTTAGAATTTTACTTCTTATTTAGTATTTTTAATTTCTTAATGATTTCTTTAATAGCTCAATTTAATAAACCAAAGAAAGATCAAGATTTTATAATCGTATTAGGTAGTAGGGTTTTTGGGGATAAAGTTCCACCTCTACTTGCTAGCAGAATCGATAGAGCTATAAATTTTTACAATGAACAATCTAAGGTTTCTTTTTCTCCTAAAATCATTTTTTCAGGAGGCCAAGGTCCGGATGAAGATATTCCAGAAGGTCTAGCTATGCAAAAATATGCATTAAGTAAAGGGATACCATCTAAAGATACAATTATTGAAGATAAATCAGTTAATACTCTCCAAAATATGAAATTTTCAAAAGTTATTATGGATAATTTAATGCCTAATGGTTATAAAAGTATATTTGTAACTAATAATTATCACGTTTTTAGAGCTAGCATATACGCAAGAATGGCTAGTTTGAAAAGTAATGGTTTAGGATCAAAAACTGCTTATTATTTCCTTCCTAATGCTTTAATAAGAGAGTATATAGCACTTGTTGTAATGAACAAAAAAAGGCATATGATTGTAATATTTATAATATTTGTTTTTCAATTTTACTAGCTCTTATAAATCATTATTTTATTTTACAGCTTAATTAATTATGTTTAACCTTCTTCAAATAGGTATATATTATTATTATTCAAATATATTTTAATATATTTGAGTTTTACTTAGATTGGGGGTATATGTTCATATGTCTAATGAAGTTAAATACTTTTTTTTCATAATATTTATAACCTGCATAATGGGATTTGGAGTTACAATTCCACTTACTCAATTAGGAGTATTAACATACGGTTCTCCTATTTTTATGATTTTTTATGCTTTATCTGGATACTCCCCAGCTATAGCAGGTATACTTACTGTTCACAAATTCTACTCAAAAAATGATTTTAGTAGATTTTTAAAAAGTTGTATAGATATGAAAAGAAGTTTCAAGGAATACCTTTATGTTTTAATTACTATTTTAATTTTATGGACAACACCATTTATAGTTGTATGCTTTTTTAGAGATAAATATATTTTATTAACTTATCCATTAATTTTTTTAACATGGATCGCACCATTTATGATTTTCGGTGGTGGACTTGAAGAAATAGGTTGGAGAGGTTTTTTACTCCCTAAGTTATTGTCCAAGTATTCACCTTTGAAAAGTTCCTTATTAATAGGAATAATTTGGTCTTGCTGGCATTTACCACTTTGGTTTGTTGTTGGGTCTCCTCAACAACATCTAAACTTTTTACCTTTTGCATTAAGCTGTTTAGCATCATCATTTGTTCTAACATTTATATATATGGAAACAAATAGCATTTGGCTATGTATACTGTTTCATGCTTTAGATAATGCATGTTCCTATGTATTTAAATATTCTGTAGATCTTCATATAATAATTTCAATATCTACAGCTATAGTCGGGCTTCTAATTTTATTTATTTCTACTAAGTGCATAAAAAATAGACTAAGATAATTATCTTAGTCTATTTTTTATATTTATTCTATTCTATAGAATTTTTATCTATCTCATCAAAACTATTTGCAACTGCTATAGTTGAAGCCATTGCTCCATTTACATTAAGCATTGTACGTCCCATATCTAATATTGGATCTATAGCAATTATTCCACCTAATAATGGGAAGTATGCTCCTAATCCCATACCTGATATAACAACAGATACAGACATAGTTGCAGTACCAGGAATTCCTGCTATTCCTAAAGAACTTATTGTTATTACTATTAATAACATTACATAGAAACTAAAGTTCATAGTTGTTCCTGACATATTAGCTACAGTCACAGCCATTAACGCTGGGTATATTCCTGCACAACCATTCATACCCATATTAGCTCCTAAACTTCCTACAAAGCTAGATATACCTTGATCTACTTTTAAATTCTCATTTAATGTTTCTATAGTAACTGGTAATGTTCCTAAACTAGATCTTGAAGTAAATGCTAATATAAGAGGTTTAGATGCATTTTTTAAGTATTTAACAGGATTAACCCCATTAATTGATATTATTATTAAGTGCACTATAAACATTATTGCAACACTTACATATAAAGCTAATATGAAATCTATAACACCTACTATAGAAGATATTCCTCTATCAATTATAGAACTTGCCATTAATGCAACTACCGCATATGGCATTAACTTTATAACAGTTATCGATATACTTATTATTATCTTATAAAACGCTTCAATTAAGTCTACAAAAGGTTTAATTGTATCTGCGTGTTTTTTACTCAATCTTTTATTGCTATACCTATAAATCCGGCAAATATAACTATAGCTACAACATTTGCTTGCGCCATAGCATCTACTGGGTTTGATGGTAGTAACCCTCTTAAAGTATCTACTACAGGTGTCACTTCTCTTAATTGTTCTGTAGCTTGTTGAGCTACTTCTTGCCCTACTCCCAGTTTAAATAAATTTCCAACTATTATTCCAACTGCTGCTGCTATAGCTGTTGTTCCAAGTAGCATAAAAATAGTTCTACCTGTCAACTTACCTAAATTTTCACCTTGTTTCAAGTTCATTATAACTCTTACAATTGAAACAAATACTAAAGGTACTACTAGCATTTTTAATAAATCCATAAATCCATATCCAAATAATCCATACCATTTAGATACCTCTGTTAACCAAGTGACTTTTGTAGGGTCATTCGGAAAACCTGCTATAAATTGAATTATTAACCCTAAACCAATTCCCATTGCAATTGATGATATCATCAATTTGGTGAAATTAAGCTTTTTAGTTAATTTTTTGACTATAAAGAATAGTCCTATTAATATTCCTATCGATAACAAAGTTAACCAATTTGTTACCATAAGGAATTCTGAGAAAAATGTGTAATTCATGTGTTCCTCCTTATACTTTTTGCAAAGTTAAAGGCTTTGCTTTTTTATATAATATAACAAGTACTAAAAATTATATCAACTGGTAACTTTTTGGTAACTTCTAATTTTTTTACTTTTCAAAATTTTTAAATTTTAATCATTACATACTATATGTTCGTTGCTCCACTTTATCATATTTGCAATAACATGCAGTAACTCCAACCCTGATTTACTTAAATAATAAGTAGATTCTATACTATTTTTCACTACTTTTTTATTATTTATAACAATATTATTTTCTACTAATAAATCAAGCTGTTGCACTAACATCTTCTTACTACATCCATCTATTTTTCTTTGTAACTCTCCAAATCTAATTTTACTATCTTGGATCTCCCAAACTATCCTTGCTACCCATTTTTTACCAACTATACTAGATAGAGCTTCAACTGGACAGTCAAATGTCATATCACTTACATTGTACATTAATTTGGCCCTCCTATTTTTATTTGTGTATACAAGGTTATAATATCGTCAATATTTTGTCCAATTTTGATTATTATGAATTTTGCATATCCACGTTTTATTATAGCTTTTTTCTATAACTGCTCTTATCCATTATTCAAATAAAAATAACCTAAAATAACAAGATTTAATTTTTCTTGAATTTTAGGTTATTTACTTTATATTATTTTTCTAATCCCATTTGTTTTATTCTTAATTTATCTAACTGTGATATAGCACTTGAAACTGCCATCTGCCCTTGCCCTGCAGACTTTAAGTATTGATATGGCTTACCTGCACAATCTCCCGCAGCATAAAGTCCATCTATATTTGTTCTCATTTCTCTATCAGTTTTTATATGAGGTCCTTCAACTTCTAAACCAGGAACCATATAACTTGGAGATACGCTATCCTTGATAACGAAAACCCCATCCACATCTAGCTCGCTATCTTTTAATACAAGTTTATTTACCAATGTATCTCCCTTTATTTCTATAGGTTTACTATCGATTATTTCTATAGAAGAATCTAACTTATTAGATAAGTTATACATAGGTATATAATAAACTTTTGATGCTATTTCACTTAAAAAGTTTGCATCCTCTTCTCCTTCATGATTGTATCCTATTATAGCTACAACTTTATCTCTATATAATCCAGCATCACATGTTGCACAATATCCTACGCCTTTTCCTAAATATTCTTCTTCCCCTTTAATCATTTTCCCATATTGTACACCTGTAGCTATTATTACAGTTGTAGCTTCATAAATTTCATCTCCAACAGTTAATGCAAAATAATCTCCCATTTGGTATACATTATTAACTCTCTCTTGAGTTATTTCAATCCCCATCTCTTTTACGTGATTAGTAAATTTTTCACTCAACTCGGCTCCACTTACATCATAAATTCCTAGATAATTATCTATAGATGGAGCTTTAACTAATTTATCACTTCCATTGTGAGATCCAAATAATATTATGTTTTTATTACGTATCTTAGCATTTATAGCAGCTGCTAAACCAGCTGGTCCGCTTCCTACGATTGCAATATCATATCTCATATTCAACATTCCTCTCTATATTAATTATATATGAGCTTTCACCATATCTTCTAACTTTTGCTTAGGTATAAACCCAACTAATCTTTCAGCTTCTTCTCCATCTTTAAATACAATTACAGTTGGCACTGTTGTTACTTGGAATTTTCTAGCTAATTCTAAGCTTTGATCTATATCTACTTTTAAAAATTTAGCTTCATCTATATCTCCACTTAATTCGTCGAATACTGGAGCTAACATTTTACATGGACCACACCATGTTGCAAAAAAGTCCACTACTGTTGTTTCACTTGCATTTTCTACCTCTACGTTAAATTCGTCTGTATTTATTATTCTACTCATTTTCATTTCTCCTTTATTTATGTTTTATAATAACTTTAATATATCATCAGTTTTTATCTATAACAATTAGTTACTTATTCGTAACTAGTTTTCTACTTTATTATTACCCTTAAATAAAATTCTTTGTACATTAAATGAAAATATTTAATTAAAAAATAAAAAAATGTAGAACTAATGCTCTACATCTTTTATTTAAATTAAATACCTACTTAAGTTTAGAGTAATACTCAACAACTAAAATATCATTTATTTCTATTGGAACTTCGTTTCTTTCAGGTATTTTAGTAAGAGTTCCCGACACATCATCAATGTCCTTACTTAAGTAAGAATATTGGCTATTAGCATTTTGTTGAAAACTATCAATAAACATAGAGTTCTTTTTAGATTTTTCTCTTAGAGATATCTTTTCTCCTACTGACACTCCATAAGAAGGTCGATCGACTTTATTTCCATTAACTAATATGTGTCCATGCACTACCATTTGACGAGCTTGTCTTATAGAACTCGCTAATCCTAATCTATAAACTAAGTTATCTAGCCTACATTCTAGTAATTGAACTAATACCGTACCTGTTTCTCCTTGAGATTTCATAGCTTTTTTTACATAGTTAGAAAATTGTCTTTCTAAAACCCCGTAATAAGCTCTTAATCTTTGTTTCTCTAGTAATTGCAATCCATACGGCGAAAGTTTTTTATCTGCTCTAGAAGTTCCTCTAGTTGCTCTATCCATAGCTTTTGGATGTCCACACACATTAAGTCCTAACCTTCTACATTGTTTAAATCTAGGTCCCATCATTTTTGCCATAATTATCATCTCCTATAAAATTAGAAATTTTGCCGCGATAACTTTAAGCCTGTATACACTATATCATAATTTTCATTTTATGTAAATGACTTTCATTATCATTAAAAAGAGTCATGTATACAATCATGACTCTTTTTAAGAAGTTTTTTAGTTTTTGAGTGTAATTTTTGGCACAAATCTAAAAGTACTAATAGTTTATGTTACGGACATTAAACTTAAACTATATCTGCGGGATTGAGTACTTTATAAATTTATAGCATCATTTTTGTAGAGAAGGTTTTTCTCTATGTTTTTAGTATAACATAGGTGTTATTCGTTGTAAATGAAAATTATTATCATTAAGGATATAAAAAAAACTAACCAATATAATTTATAATTGGTTAGTCTATTTTATTAATTAAGATCATATAAAATAATTTCATTTTTATCTAAATATTTTTTTACATCTATAACTCTTTGATTAGAAGAACCTCTTAACTTTATAGATAAATTTTTTCGTTCTTCGTCAAATTGTCCATCTATTAATATATCTATATAATTTAAAATCTTTCTTTGATTTTCATTAAATTTTTCTACAGTGTATCCTGTCCATAAATATATAAGTTTATTTGGATAATGACTTTTAAATTCTCTACATAAACTAATTACACCTTCAACATTTTGAGGACATAATGGTTCTCCTCCTAATATTGCTAAATCTCTATATATATTATTTTTATTTATGTTTTCTATAATATAATCTAAGTTTTCTTGCTTAAATTCTTGTCCTCCATCAAAGTCCCATGTCTCTTTATTAAAACATCCTTTACAATGATGTTGGCATCCTTGAGTCCAAAAAGACATAGTTATCCCTAATCCATTAGCTATATCATTATCTTTTATTTTAGAAAATCTCATTTTCATCACTCCAACCTTATAGATGTAAAACTCTTTCGCCTATTTCCTGTGTACGTCCTTTTCCCCACATATTTGCACCTATATATCCACAAGTTCTTCTCATAACTTGCATTTCATTTTTATCTCTATTTCCACAATTAGGGCAATACCATTCTAAATCTTTATCTAACTTTATTTCTCCTGTATAACCACAAGAATAACAAATATCAGGTTTAGTGTTTATCTCGGCATATTGTATATTATGGTATATATAATTTATTATTTGTTCTACTGCAGGTAAGTTTTTACTCATATCAGGAACTTCTATATAACTTATACATCCACCTAAACTTATATCATGAAACTGACTTTCAAATTTTAACTTTTCAAAAGCATCTATCTCTTCGCTTACATGAACATGATATGAATTCGTGTAATACATTCTATCTGTAACATTTTTTATCTCTCCAAATTTTTGTTTATCTATTCTACAAAATCTTGAAGTTAAACTTTCTCCTGGAGTTCCATATAATCCAAATCCAAGACCAGTTTCATCCTTCCATTTTTGGCAAGTGTTATTTAAGTGGTTCATTACTTCAAGTGCAAATTTTTCACCATCTTTAGTAGTATGGCTAACTCCAAGCATAGCTTGTGTCATTTCATACACACCAACATAACCTAAAGAAAGAGTTGAGTATCCATTTTCTAATAATGAATCTATTTTTTCTCCTTTTTTAAGTCTTGCTATACCACCATGTTGCCAATGTATAGGTGATACATCTGATATTACACCTTTTAATAAATCATGTCTAACCATTAGAGCTTCTCTACAAAGTTCTAATCTTTCATCTAATACCTCCCAGAACTTCTCCATATCTTGATTTGCTGTTAATGCAACTTGCACTAAGTTTAAAGAAATTACACCTTGGTTAAATCTTCCATACCATTTATAATTTCCATTCTCGTCCTTCCATGGACTCAAGTGTGATCTACACAACATATCCAATATTTCTATTGGGTCGGACTATCTCTTCACTCCGGTTTACCAAACCATCATCGTGCCTTGCGCTTCCATTGGTGCTAAAATCCAATGTACTCTACTCCCTTACATTTTAAAATGTGGTTTCGATAGTCTCTACACGTTTTCTGTAATAAATTCATCATAATATAATACTCTTTTATTAGTTAATGGTATAAATCTTTTAATATTCTTAGGATTGCTATATATATCCCTATGCTTAATCCATTGCTCTAAAAATGTCCTTCCTACATTATATTTTGTAGGCATCATTTTGTAATATTCTGATTTATTTTTAAACCTTTCAACTATATTTTTATTTTCATCAATAATAATAACTTCTCTATAGTAGTCTATTCCAAGCTGAGCTTTTATCAAATTTTCTATATGTTTATCTGTTTTAGCAACTCCTTTTAAGGATTCACTAGTTTTTCTAATCTCTTCAGATCCTCTTGATCTTCCTTTTAATTTATTACTTATAGCTAGCTTTGTTTCTTCAGACATGTGTTTTCCATACATACCATTCTTTTCACCCTTAAGACCTCCATAAATTCTCATAGGATTCTTATCTCCTATCTTACTTTGTCTTATTTTTCACTAATTATATTTTTATTTGGGTGATTTGATAATGTATCTCCTCCACACTTACCTTTCATAGCTCTAGAGTTATAACCTTTATTAACAGTATCTAGTTTATTAATCCAAAAATATTCTTTTTCATCTAGTTCTTCCTGGTTTCTAGCTATATCTAATTCTTCTATATAAAAGTTTTCGGAACCATACTTTCTAACAGCTCTATAAAATTTAGTATCGTGTTCATATTTTTGATATCCCATATGCCTACTAAATCTCTGCTTTAGAGTTTCTGTTGTCTGCCCTACATATATTTTATTATTGATTTTACAAGTAATTTTATAAACTAAAAAATTTTTCATATGTTTTTATCACCTACTTTTAAATATAAACAATATGACAAATTATTTTTATTACAGAACTTCGCACGATATTACCTTATCTATTCTGACTTAGGTTTCATCGTTAGCCAGTAACTTACTGACACCCCTTTAGCATGGGTTCACAAGGTTTTACATGAGCCGTAGTCTATATAACTATTGTTAACCCATTGGTGGGAATGTGTTTCCTTCGTAATTTTTTCATTATTTTGCACTTTGATAATCAGGTACTAATCTCTTTGTATTACATTTAGCTGCTAATTTAGTAATGTAGTCGTATTTACCACCTTCTAAGCAATTATGCTCATCTAATAGATAAACTAGCTTAGGGAACTCTTCTCCTACTTCTTGTCCTTTGTAGTTTTTCATTCCTTCTAATCTTTGAGCTATCATTTCCTCACAAATTAAAGCCATTTCTCTTTCATACTCACTACCTTCTTCAATTTCTAAGTAAATAGTTGAGAATGGAGATTGACCATTGCTTGTATATAATGTAGATAGTTGATATCTTATAGTTTGAATTCCGTTTTTTAACTCTTCTAACATTCTATCTTCAGCTAAATCTTTAGCCATTTCTTCTGGATACTTATCCTTATATTTGTTTAAATATTTATCATATGAAACTCTTAAAAACGGAGCAATATGTTTTATAGTTATAGAGTTACCTCCATACTGCCCACTAGCAATTTGAGCTATTATCTGTGTAGTAACTGTACAAGCTGTAGTGAATGACTTTGGTGATTCAACTAACTTATTACTTATTACTGTACCATTATTTAGCATATCTTCTAAGTTTATAAGCATACAGTTATGAATAGGTTGTATAGCATAATCCATATCATGATAATGAAGAACTCCCTCATCATGAGCATGTGCTATATGAGCTGGAATTAACTTTCTTCTAGCTATATCTTTTGATACTTCCCCAGCTATTAAATCTCTTTGAGTTGAAGCTAATAAACCATTTTTATTAGAATTTTCATTCATAACATCTTCATTACTGTTATCTAAAAGACCTAAAATACTATCATCTGTAGTATTAACTTCTCTTTTAAATGATTGAACTGCTCTATACCCCTCATATGCTTTAGCTGTTAATTCATGTTTATGATTTATTAAATTTTTATAAACCATATCTTCAACCTTATTAACAGTTGCTACGTCTTTTGTTTGATTAAAACTTAATTCAATTTCATCGGCTATTTCTTTAGCCATTTCTTCTTCATATATTCCACTTCCGTACTTCATAGCTTTTAGTATTGCATTTTCTATTTTTGTTTTATCAAATTTTACAATACTGCCATCTCTTTTAATTATATTTAATTGTTTATTCATAAAACTCTCCTTTTGTCTAATACATATTGATTGATTAAATTTTATTCTACAAAAGTATTGACTTTTATAATTTTATGTTGTTCATATAAGCATTTTTCATACTATATGTAGTAAGCACATAGTCCATTCTATACCATATATAGTATATATTCAAGTTGGTTAATACCCATATTTTTTAAATTTCCTCATAAAAATTTAAAAGAAACCGCTCTAAATCTACACTCTAGATACTAGTTCTTTCTTTTTTATTTTTATTAATTTTTTACGCTTGAAAAATTATACTCTCTAATGCATTGTTGTTAATTTATGAAACTTAGTTATACCAATATTCTATAATTTTAGAGTAAAAAACTTTTTGAGCAACGGACAAAGTCGTTGGCGACATGAGCGAAGCGAATTTTATATGTTATTTAATACTGGCGCTAATGATGAATCATTAAAAAATGTATTTGCATTATATAAGTAAAGTAAATCCGTAACATTCTTTTCTTTAATCAATTTTTCTATATCTTCATAATAATATCTTGGATCTACCATTATAATCTCTTTGTAAAATGGAGTTAAAAATTGAACAAAGCTATTTGCATAAGAATCTTTTATTAGTAGCAAGGTTTTATCACTTTCACTTGTAGTTTTTATATCTACAACTGGATGATTTCCACCTAAGAAAACTTCATACTTATCCTTTTTTTTCAATGCTTCACTATCATATATAGTAGGAGATTTTTCTTTTCTTCTTTATATTCTACTATCACTTGATCATTTTTATCTTTAGGTGTATATATATCAACTTGATCAGGCTTTACTTTGTACCCGCTCTTTGAATATAGTGTTCCATAAAACTCATTTGAAACTCTGTACTTGTCATAACTATTGGATTCAGATTTTAACCCTGATAGCTTAGCAAAATCTAAAAAAGCATAATATGCACCTAATGTAGTCCAGTGGTGATCCGTTTTATAATATATATATTCATCTTTATGTTTTTTCATTTCACTTGATACATTTATAAAATCTATTTTGTTATCAATAGATTTTGATAGTTTATTTAAATATTCATCTTGATTATAAACAGGAGCAAATGCTGGTAATTTATCATCTAGTATATTAACAGCAGTTGGTGCTATTAACATACTTGTCTTCATATCCTTATGTTTATTCGCAAACTTATTTATAGCTTCTATATTAGCATTTAAATACTCTTCATTTGGTTTTCCAAAACTTTCTATTAAATACCCATCATCACATTTAAATACACCGTTTTCACTATTTTTACCCATGAGGTCGTCAGCTTTAGTTTTAATTTGAATAAATTTATCTCTTCCAACCATTTGATCAATAGTATATTTTTCGTATTTTTTTGTATATCTACCTTCAAATAATCTATCTAGTGTAAATTTAGGCTTTTGTTCTAGAAGTCTATTCTCATTTTCTGAAAACTGTTTATCCTTAACTAGTAAATTAAGACCTACAAATGAAAATATAGTTACTAAAAACATTATTGCCATCAATTTTGAATATGCATTTATATACTTACGATTATTTTTTTTTGTAAATTTCAAAGTCCTCACCCCTTATTAGAATCTAAAGTATAAGAAAGGATTATATGTTTCATTTACTAAATATGCTATGCTTAAAAATAACAAAACAAATTGAATTATTACAGTCAATGTAACACCTTCCATTTTTCCATTTTGAATAATTTTTTTAAATACCTTATTAACTATAGGTGTAGAACATAATATTAAAATTATTAAAAGAATTAAGTTTGTATGTAAATAATAAATAAATGTTGAATCTATTATTTTATTTCCATTTAAGAAAAACATTACTTTTATGTATTCCAAAGATTTTTGTATACTTTCAATTCCAAAAAATGTCCATCCAATCATAACTAGTACCATTGTGTATATATGTTGGATAAAGCCAGGCATTTTCTCTAATATATTTTTTAATAAAAACTTCTCTATCATTAAAATCAATCCATAGTATAAGCCCCATAATATAAAGTTCCAATCAGCTCCATGCCATAGTCCTGTAAGAAACCATACTATACATAAATTTCTAAGTTGGAATATAGTACTACATCTATTACCACCTAAAGGTATATAAACATATTCTCTAAACCAACTTCCTAAGGATATATGCCATCTTCTCCAAAATTCAGTAACACTTTTAGATATGTATGGATAATTAAAGTTCTCAATAAAATCAAATCCTAGCATTTTACCAAGACCTATTGCCATATCAGAATATCCACTAAAGTCAAAGTATAGTTGCAAAGTATATGCACCTATCGCAAGCCAAGCCGTTAAAACAGATATTTCACTTGCATCATATTGTTGTATACTTGTAAATATCATACCTATATTGTTAGCAAGTAACACCTTTTTAGAAAGACCTTGTATAAATCTATCTACACCTTCCCCAAACTTGTTCATACTATGAGTTCTGTATTTTAGTTGGTAATCTATATCTGTATATCTAACAATAGGACCTGCAACTAACTGTGGAAACATCGTTACATAAAGGCCAAACGATATTAAGCTTTTTGAACTTTTACCTTATTTAAATACACATCAATAACATATGATAATGTTTGAAACGTATAAAATGATATACCTATTGGAAGTGGTAGCTGATTGTATCCAATATTTAAAGAAAATATGCCATTTATATTTTCAATTAAAAATCCATAATATTTGAAAAAACCTAATATACCTAAATTCACTAAAACCGCAAATATAAATATTCGTTTAGATTTAATCTTATTTCTTCTATATTTATTTATAAGTAACCCTATTAAATAATCAAATACAGTAGTAAACATCATGAGAAAAACATATACAGGCTCTCCCCATGCATAAAAAATCAAACTAATTAACAACAGTACTATATTTTTCATTTTTCTAGGCGAAATGTAATATAGAATTAAGGTTATAGGTAAAAAAGTAAATAAAAATACTATACTACTAAAAACCATTTGTTTACCTCTCTTTTTTAATTTTTGATACTTTCTTTAAATGAATCAGTCAGTTTATCTAAATCCTTTGAAACTGCATAAAATACAAAGTTACCTTTATCTTTGACTTCGTAATCTTGAAGTAATGCTACTTGTTTTGGTCCATATCCACTAAAACTTTCAATTTGTTTATTAACTCTACTATCTATAGCATCTTCTATTCCTTGAATTTGCCCCTTATCCTTTACTTTTATCACAAGCATCTCTTCTACATCCATAGTAGATTTAGGTATGTATATTGAAAAATCTTCAAACTCACTAGAGTTTAAACCAAAAAATCTTCTTAAAGATTTGCTATCACTTTTTTCCATATTGTTTAAATTAACAGTTTTGCTAATATCTTCAGTTATACTTCTAGCAGATTTATCATTATTTATTCCACATCCACTAACAATAAACATCGTACATACAAAACTAAGAGTCAAAATACACTTTTTAAATTTTCTCAAAATACTCACTCCTATCTATAAATTAGTCTTAATTTTTAACATATTTAAATAACCATTATAAAATTTAGGACTAAAATGTATACCATCCGGCGCATATAAGTTGCTTTTTGAGTTAACGCTATCATTAACATCGATAAATTCTACATTTAAAGCCTTACACATACCTTCTAACGCCTTATTAAAACTATATACATTCTTAAAACTATGCTCTTTTTCCATAGCTGCTTGAGTTGTTGGTATTATAGAAGTTACATATATTTTAGAACTCGGTAATTTTCGTTCAATGTCTTTTATAAGTATTTCATAGTTATTAATAAAGTCCTTAGAGTTACTAAACAATTGTAAATCATTCATTCCATAAGTTAAAAACACATTACTAGGTGAAAGGTTAACAACTTCTGATACATCTCCTTTTGCCTGTATTACATTTCTTCCTTTATATGCTACAACTGATGATGGACTTAAAAAACCATATTCTGTTAGTCCCTCACCTCTTGAGTCCCCCATTATTACAGAATCATCAAATACTTTTTCAAAGTTTGCATTATCTTTGTTTTCATCTATATTCGAACTGTCGTCGCTATTTTTTTCAATTTCATTTCTTATACTTGATATATCTTCTGATTCTAATTCTTTTATTTTAGCTACGCCTTTTTCCGGATTTACTTCTGCTTGGCCGAATTTGATTTTATATATATGCCTCGCAAAGCCTAATAAAATTAATATAGCGCCTCCGATCAACACAATTTTCATAGTACGAACATATAAAATTTTCCTCATAAGTGTCACTTCTTTCTTACATATAATATTAAATTTCTTACCATATAAAATAATTATATATTATACTCTTTTTCTTCCATTTTTTGTATAAATTTTTTTTACAGTTTTGTTAATTATTTTCGACATATTATTTTTCATTCGACATGATATTATAATAACAAAAGGCATTGCCAATTTCTATGACAATGCCTTAATTTCAATAATTTAACATTTTATTTTTCTATTACAGTATATTTTTCAGCAAATTTAACTGGATGATATGAAAGCTTTGCTTTTCTAAGACCTTCTATCCCTAAATCTTCTTCTCTATTAACAAATTCAACATCACTAAATTCATTTAATAAGAACTGTTGGTTAATATAAGGGTACAACCCTCTTATATCTGCATTTGCTTTTTCAACATGTATTACCGCCATATTATCATTTAACATTTCTCCAATAGAAAATGCTTCTAATTTAGAGTCAATATATATACCACTTATCTTTAATGTCTCTTTTAATTTTTCATAATTCTTAAATATTCTTTTTATTGCTTTAAATTCACTATCTAGTTCTATACTTTCCTCTTTATCTTTTGACCACTCTTTTAATAAATTTATACATTCATCAAAGTCTGCTTCTTCTAACTTTTTATATTCTACTCTATCACCATATTCTTTAACAAAACTATTTAGGTGGTTTCTTTTCTTTTGATTTTTTCTTCCTGCTAAAGTTCTTAGACTTTCTCCATCATATATATAATCAAAATTGTTGCGTTCTTCAATATATTCGAATCTATCTCCATAAACACTTTGTAAGTATTCAACGACTTCTTTATTTATAGCTTTTAAATGAATTTGTTTGTGTTGTTTTTCAAAGTTTTTAATTATAAAATCAAAAGCTTTATTCATATTTTCTTTTTTAGCTAAAGGCAATATTATAAAACCTTTGTTTTCATATTCTCCTGCAACTATAGCAAAATCCTCTTCAACATAGTACTTTGTATTATATAAATCTTTCCACATATATAATGTAGTAAAGCAATACTCACATGCTTCGTAATCAACTAAATCAAAATATTTATCTAATATGTTTTTACAATCTATTTCTATATCCTTAAACACAATAAATTACCTCCAAATCAATATATCATATATTACATTATATCAAATTTAATTGATTTAATTAATTAGTTACTTTTTCGTAACCATGTTTGAAATTGTCAATTTATTTATCAAAAAATTTGTTACAGTTTTGTTATATTGTATTTAATTTAAAGTTGTATAATTATATTAGACTTGATTTTATACATTAGAGGAGAGGATTAGAAATTGGCTTATGCAAAAGGAAAACATAGCGTAAAAAAGAAGCAAAAACTAAACAAGCAAAAAGTTAAACTTATTGCTTTACCCATAGTATTATCATTAGGTATATTTATAGGATATAAAGAAGTATCAAATGCATTTTCAAGCACAGTTGGATATGCAAGCCCAAAAACTGTTGAGTTGTCTAAGGAATTACTTGAATCAAAAGATCCTGTAATTCAAAAATTAATAGACTTAGCTCCTGTGTATCCTAAAATTTATGAAATACTAAAAAATCCAAGTGAGTATCCTCCTGAGTTTTTAGTCATGGCATCTAAAAAACCTGAAACAATAGATTTTGTCGCTGACTTTGTAAATCATAAAGGTGGACAAACTGAAGTATCAACACCTGTTGAAGGAAGTTATACAAAAGGCGAAATACCTTTATACATGCAATGGGATGAAAGATGGGGTTATGATAAATATGGTCCTGATTATTTCGCAATTAATGGTTGTGGTCCAACAGCCCTATCAATGGTTGCTGTAGGTCTTACTGGAAATGAAAACTTAAGTCCAAAATATATTGAAAACTTTAGTGTTAAAAACGGATATCTAGTAGATGGTGTTGGTACAGCTTGGTCATTAATGACTGATGGAGCTAAAAAACTAGGCCTTAAAGGCAAAGTTATACCTTTAAGTGCTTCAATCATTATCTCAAACCTTGAAAAAGGAAATCCAGTTATAGCAACCATGGGACCCGGTCATTTTACAACAGAAGGCCATTATATTGTATTAACTGGTGTTACTGATGACGGAAAAATAATAGTTAATGACTCTGATAGTAAAGAAAGAAGTAGCAAAACTTGGGATGTTGACGTATTTTTAAAAGAAGCTAAAAATGTATGGGCATTTAGCGTTTAAGTCTAATACTTATATTGATTTATATAAAAAGAAGCTAATTCAATTGAATTAGCTTCTTTTTATATAATTAATGAGTAAAACCATATTTTTTATTTTCTGCTTTTTTACCATGAACTAATATAGTTGCTTTATTTAAATCATCTATAGCTGTATTTAAGTCTCTTATAAATAATTCAGCCATGTCATAACTTAAATCTGCTCTACATACTATACGTTGTATTATAACTTTATCTAGATTAACAGGTAATGGATATGCTGGTATTTGCCATCCTTTCATTGCTAATCTATCTGCTAAATCATATAATGTCCATTGTACAGCATCTTCATTTCTTAATCTATAACATACTATAGGTAAATTTTCACCATCATTGTATATCTTAAATAATCCTGTATTTTCAATTTCTTTAGATAGGTACATCGCTACATCTTTTGTACGTTGATGTATTTGTCTATATCCTTCAAATCCAAGTCTTAAGAAGTTGTAATATTGTCCTATTACTTGACTTGCTGATCTTGAGAAGTTTATTGCCATCGTTGGCATTGATCCTCCTAAGTAACTTACTTCAAATATTAATTCTTTTGGTAAGTACTCTTCATCTTTCCATATTACCCATCCTATACCTGGGTATACTAATCCGTATTTATGTCCTGATGTACTTATTGATACTACATTTTTTAATCTAAAGTCCCACTCAAGTTCAGGATCTATAAATGGTGTAAATAATCCACCTGATGCAGCATCTACATGTATTGGTACACTTATTTTTGCTGTTTTATTGTATTCTTCAATTAATGCATCTAATGCTTTTATGTCATCAAATTTCCCTGTATATGTTATTCCAAGTAATGCTGCTATACCAATTGTATAGTCATCTACATAATCTAAAACTTTGTCTATATCTAAACTCATATGTTCTTCATCCATTGGTACAGTACGCATCTCTATATCCCAGTATACACAGAATTTTTCCCAACAAACTTGATATCCTGAAGATACTACTAAGTTTGGTTTTTTCTTTGTTGTATCTATTCCTAATTTTTCTGCTCTGTTTCTCCATCTAAATTTCATAGCCATACCACCAAGCATACATGCTTCTGATGATCCTACTGTTGATGTTCCTATATAGCTTAACTCTTTTGGTGCATTCCATAAGTTTGCTATCATATCAACACATCTATTTTCCATTTCTGTTGTTTGTGGATATTCAGATTTATCTATAGCATTTTTTTCTAATGTTTCTGCCATAAGTTGTGTTGCTTCCTCTTCCATATATGTTTGACAGAATGTCGCTAAGTTAAGTCTTGCATTACCTTCATTCATTAACTCGTCTTTTATTAATCTATACGCTATGTTTGGAGCAATAGAATCTTTCCCTATTACGTCTTTTGGAATATTAGAGCCAGACTCTATTGTCCCAAACACTGGTGTACTATAATCATCTTCTTTTTTAAATAACATTTTGAAAAACCTCCCTGAATTACAATGCTTGTCTTTTTATTAATTAATTTTATTTATATTATCTACTCTTCTTACATGTAATTGAATATATTACAAAAGGTATTAATACTGTTACTACAAAACTTACACTTAATATAGTTAAATATTCATGTATACTCTTACCAACTAACTGACTTGGTGGGAAAAATGATATAATCAATGCAAATATTGAAGTTAAGAAACCGCATGCGGCAACTATTAATTTAAATATTTTTCCACCAGGAACTTGATAAGAACGTTTTAAATCATCTCTTTTTAGTATTAATTTAAAGTACCCTATGAAGAATAGTAAATATCCTACTAAATATATAACTACTGTTAGTGATATAGCTGTAAGAAATGAAACATTGTCTCCTCCACCGCCAAGTGTAAGAACCGCTGCCCATATTGTAACTACTATCCCTTGTA
This sequence comes from Paraclostridium sp. AKS73, assembly GCF_025671395.1. Lineage (NCBI taxonomy): Bacteria > Bacillati > Bacillota > Clostridia > Peptostreptococcales > Peptostreptococcaceae > Paraclostridium > Paraclostridium sp. AKS73. The sequence goes on from NZ_JAIXHU010000004.1 coordinate 19,176, forward strand.
CAAAAACTAAGTTTACTGGAACATCATGTTTATTAGTTTTAGTTAATGATTTTGGTAAAATTCCTTTTTGAGCTGCTATATACATACCTCTTGAAGGTCCTACAACCCATGCACTAACTTCACCCATTACACCTAATGCTAATAGTAATGCTATTAATTTTACAATCCATGTTCCATTTGGTATAAAATGTAGTATTAAAACTTTAAAAGTATCAACTACTCCTGAACTTAAATTTAAATCACCTTGTGGAATTACAGCTGCAACTGTTAATCCTCCAATTGTGTTAAGTACTATAGCTACTATAACTAATATAATCATAGCTAATGGATAATTGCGTTTTGAATTCTCTAATTCATTTACATGTGATGCTGATGCTTCAACTCCCATATATGCTAGTATAAATGATACAAAAACAACTAATGTATTTACTTTTGAAAAGTCAGGAACAAAATATCTAGCTCCTATCTTTACATCAATTGGATTACCTTGTACTAAATAAGCTATAGATATTCCAAATAATATTATTGCTGGTATAGCTATTCCAAGTATAAATCCAGCTTTTGCTATTTTAGCAGTATTCTTTGTTCCACCTAATTGTGTTAATGTTAATCCCCAGAATATAACTAAAACTGCTATAAATTTTAAAACAGGAACATTGTTTAATGCATTCCAGTTGAATATATATGAAACACAACCTAATATAAAATAAATCATTGTTACAAATCCAACTGTTATTTGGAACCATTGAAAAAATATCGCTGCAAATCCGAATCTTTCTCCTAAAGTATTTCCAACCCAAGCAAATATTCCACCTTCTTGCCAGCCATCAACTGTGGCCATTTCTGCTGCACACAATGCTACAGGTAAAAACCATAATATTCCTCCAAGTAAAAGGAAAAATACTAAATTAAATCCTGATGTAGCAAATGTAGGATACTCATATACAGTCATAACCATTGATGCAGTCATTGCGAAGAATGCAAACAAAGTAAGTGAATTACCTCTAGCTGCGTTTTCTTCTTTCATGTCAATCATCTCCTATTTTGTCTTAATTCTTCTCAATGTAAATTATCATAGGCCTAAAATAATTTCTTAATTTTATATTGTATATTTACCCTATTATAATCCTATTAAACTTTTTGCAAAAAAAGTTTCATTTTATTTTTATTTTGCAATTTAAGCTTCATTAGCCTTCAATTTAACAAACAATAAAAAAAGTCTTAGTATTTTTTAAATAATACTAAGACTTTTTCAATCTATACTATATTTTTTATATTAGTGAGTAAATCCGTACACTTTGTTTTCTGGTTCTTTACCATGAACTAATACATTTGCATCATTTAAATCTTTTATAGCTGTTTTTAAATCTCTTATAAATAATTCAGCCATATCATGACTTAAGTCTGCTCTACATACTATACGTTGTATTATTGTTTTATCTAGGTTAATTGGTAATGGATATGCTGGTATTTGCCATCCTTTCATTGCTAATCTATCTGCTAGGTCGTATAATGTCCATTCCACATTAGCATTATCAATCAATCTATAACATACTATTGGTAAATTTTCTCCATTATTATAAATTTTGAATAATCCTGTTTTCTCTATTTCATCAGATAAGTACATAGCTACATCTTTTGTACGTTGATGTATTTCTCTGTATCCTTCAAATCCAAGTCTTAAGAAGTTATAGTATTGTCCTATTACTTGACTTGCTGATCTTGAGAAGTTTATTGCCATTGTTGGCATTGATCCTCCTAAGTAACTTACTTCAAATATTAATTCTTTTGGTAAGTACTCTTCATCTTTCCATATTACCCATCCTATACCTGGGTATACTAATCCGTATTTATGTCCTGATGTACTTATTGATACTACATTTTTCAATCTAAAATCCCATTCCATATCTGGATCTATAAATGGTGTAAATAATCCACCTGATGCTGCATCTACATGTATTGGTACACTTATTTTTGCTGTTTTATTGTGTTCTTCAAGTAATGCATCTAATGCTTTTATATCATCAAATTTTCCTGTATATGTTATACCTTGTAATGCTACAACACCTATTGTGTAGTCATCCACATAATCTAAAACTTTACCCACGTCTAAGCTCATATGTTCTTCATCCATTGGTACTAAACGCATTTCTATATCCCAGTATACACAGAATTTTTCCCAACAAACTTGGAATCCTGATGATACTACTAAGTTTGGTTTTCTCTTTGTTGTATCTATTCCTAATTTTTCTGCTCTGTTTCTCCATCTAAATTTCATTGCCATACCACCAAGCATACATGCTTCTGATGATCCTACTGTTGATGTTCCTATATAATTTAATTCTTTTGGTGAATTCCATAAGTTTGCTATCATATTTACACATCTGTTTTCCATTTCTGTTGTTTGTGGGTATTCAGATTTGTCTATAGCATTTTTTTCTAATGTTTCTGCCATAAGTTTTGTTGCTTCATCTTCCATATATGTTTGACAGAATGTTGCTAAGTTAAGTCTTGCATTTCCTTCATTCATTAACTCATCTTTAATTAATCTGTAAGCTAAATTTGGAGCAATAGAATCTTTCCCTAAAACATCTTTTGGCACGCTAGAGCCAGATTCTGTTGTCCCAAATATTGGAGTATCATAACTATCTCCTAATTGATTTTTCTACCATATAACATTTTAAAAACCTCCCTAAATGTATTTTTTTAATAATCTTATTATTTTGTTGTTTTAACTTCTCTTTTTTAGATGTAATAGCATATATTACAAATGGTATTAAAACTGTAATTACAAAACTTACTATTAATATAGTTAAGTATTCGTGAGCACTTTTTGCATTTAATTGATTTGATGGAACAAATGAAATTACTAATGCAAATATTGATGTTGCAAATCCACATGCTGCAACTATTAATTTAAATGTTTTTCCACCAGGTACATGGTAAGAACGTTTTAAATTATCTTTTTTAAGTACTAATGTAAAGTAAGCTATAAAGAATAATAAATATCCAACTAGATATATAACAACTGTTAATGATATAGCTGTAAGGAATGATACATTATTTCCTCCACCACCGAAAGTAAGAACAGCTGCCCATATTGTAACTATTATCCCTTGTACGAAAACTAAGTTTACAGGAACATCATGTTCATTGGTTTTAGTTAGTGATTTTGGTAATATGCCTTTTTGAGCTGCTGCATACATACCCCTTGATGGTCCAACAACCCATGCACTAACTTCCCCCATAACTCCTAGTGCTAATAATATAGCTATTAATTTTACAACCCATGTACTATGAGGTGCAAAGTGTAATATTAAAGCTTTAAATGTTTCAACAACTCCTGCACTTAAACTTAATTGACTTTGTGGAACTACTGCTGCAACTGTTAATCCACCAATTGTATTAAGTACTATAGCTAATATAACTAATATAATCATAGCTAATGGATAGTTCTTTTTAGCATTATCTAGCTCATTTACATGTGATGCTGATGCTTCAACACCCATATATGCTAATATAAATGATACGAAAATAACTAATGTATTTACTTTTGAAAAATCTGGTACAAAATATTGAGCCCCTATTTTTACATCTATAGGATTTCCTTGTACTATGTATGCTATTGATAATCCAAATAAGATTATTGCTGGTATTAATATACCAAATACAAATCCAGCTTTTGCTATTTTAGCTGTGTTTTTTGTACCTCCTAGTTGCGAAAACGTTAATAACCAGAATATCACTAATACTCCAATAAACTTAATAACCGGAACATTATTTAATGCATTCCAATCGAATATGTATGAAACACAACCTAATATAAAATAAATCATTGTTACAAATCCAACTGTAATTTGAAACCATTGGAAAAATATCGCTGCAAATCCGAATCTTTCACCTAAAGTATTTCCAACCCAAGCAAAAATTCCTCCTTCTTGCCATCCTTCAACAGTAGCCATCTCTGCTGCACATAGTGCTACTGGTAAGAACCATAATATACCTCCTAGTAATAAGAAGAATACTAAATTGAATCCTGATGTAGCAAATGTAGGATATTCGTAAACTGTCATAACCATTGATGCGGTCATTGCAAAGAATGCGAATAAGCTAAGTGAATTTTTTTTGGCAGCTTGTGCCTGTTTCATCTTAATCATCTCCTGATATTTAATTTTTATAAGTTCACCTAATAATACCGGATTACTATCCCTAGACCCTTTGGTATCACCCGTGTTTGTATTAATTAGATACCCCGTATTTTTATATCAAAACACATTTGGTAAATGTTGTAAAAATCTAAAAATTCATTCTTAGCAGATAATAATTATATTTTAAGTTTCACAGCTTCCCATAGTTTTTTGTAATCTCCATTTTATTAAGCATAAAAAAGAGTAGCAGTTCAGCTTGCTACTCTAAAATTTCTTTTAAATTTAAACTTTGTAAGACATCTTTTCTAAACTTTTCAATACTTATTCTATCCATAAAGTCTCCTAGTTTTTCTCCCATTTGACCATGCTCATTATAATATTCAAGTATTGTTTTTACTAAGTTATAAGCTTCTTCCTCAGTTAATCCCTTAGTTATTATATCTGCACTTCTTGGATAAAACCCAGCACTACCACCAGCTGTTACAAAAAACTTTCCATCTATATCTACTAATACACCTATATCTTTAGAATACACACTAGTACAAGCATTTCTACACCCTGCAACACCGATTTTAGTTCTATTTGGAAGTATCATTCCATGAAAGTTTTTACTTATTTTCATTCCTATTCCTATAGTTGGATATTTTGAACGTTTACAAAAGTTAGCTGGGCATATCTCTACATTTTTAACTGAGTTTTGATTTTTAACTGCCGGTTCCATATCTAGATCTTTCCATATACTTATTAAATCTTCTTGCTTTAAATTTGTTATTAAAATTCTTTGACCAGATGTTAACTTAAGAACACCATTATATTTTTTTGTAACTTCAGCTATTTTTATAAGTGTATCAGGTAAAACAAATCCTCCTGGTATATGTGGAGTTATTGCATAAGTTCTCTTTCCATCTTTAATTTTTTGTAAGTTTCCGTAATTGCTCATAAAATCTCTCTCCTTAAAATTTTAATTAAATTTTTTCATATATCTATTATAACCACTTATTTAATTTAATTCTGTAACATACGTTATAACTTAATATAAAAAATTAGATAACGTTTCCAATTTTATTTTTTAAGTTAGTTTTATTTTTAACAATTTTACCCTTTCCTTCTGGTGATTTTTTGCTAAAATGTTTTTGAAGAACAAATTAATTTTTTAACAAGCTAGTACATTTATCTCAGTCAAGAATTACATTAAGTCATATCACCCGATAAAAATAATTATAGTTGTATAAAAATCTTCAATGAATTTTATCACTAAGCAAAAAAGTTGCATACATTTTTTTAATGTTACAACTTAATTAAACCAAGGGGGAACATAAATGAAACAAGAATTGTTAAAAACTAATCAATCAGTAGTTGATGGCCCTGAATCTTTAGCCATAAAACTAGATCAAATCAAAAAGGCTCAAAAAATATTTTCAACTTATACTCAGGAACAAGTTGATAAAATCTTTTTAGCTGCAGCAATGGCTGCAAATCAACAAAGACTTCCTTTAGCAAAAACTGCACACGAAGAAACTAATATGGGTATAGTAGAAGACAAAGTTATAAAAAATCACTTTGCTTCAGAATATATATACAATACTTATAAAAATGTAAAAACTTGCGGGGTTTTAGAAGAAGATTCAGCTTTTGGTATAACTAAAATAGCGGAACCAATAGGTGTTATTGCTGCGGTAATTCCTACTACAAATCCAACTTCAACTGCAATATTTAAAACTTTAATTGCCCTAAAAACTAGAAACGGTATTATAATATCGCCTCATCCTAGAGCAAAAAAATCAACTATTCAAGCTGCAAAAGTAGTTCTTGAAGCTGCTGTAAAAGCAGGTGCTCCAGAAGGTATTATCGGTTGGATAGATGAACCATCTCTTGAAATGACAACAACTATAATGGAAAGTGCCGATATTATACTAGCAACTGGTGGCCCTGGTATGGTAAAATCTGCATACTCTTCTGGTAAACCAGCAATAGGTGTTGGAGCTGGTAATACTCCTGCAATAATAGATGATAGCGCTGATATAGAAACTGCTGTAAATTCAATACTACTTTCAAAAACATTTGATAATGGTATGATATGCGCTTCTGAACAATCAGTTATTGTCTTAAACAGTATTTATGAAAATGTAAAATCTGAATTTGTAAAACGTGGTGCTTACCTGTTAAATAAATCTGAAATAGAAAAAGTAAAAGGTATTTTATTAAATAAAAACGGAGGTCTAAATGCAGATATAGTAGGTCAACCTGCATATAAAATAGCTGAGTTAGCTGGCCTTTCAATACCTAAAGAATCTAAAATATTACTTGGTGAAGTTGAGTCAGTTGACATATCTGAACCTTTTGCTCACGAAAAATTATCTCCAGTACTTGCAATGTATAAAGCTAAAAACTTTGATGATGCAATATCTAAAGCAGATCAACTTATATATGATGGTGGTTTAGGTCATACATCTTCTATATATTTAAATACAATAACTCAATCTGATAAACTTGAAAAATTTAGAAATTCTATGAAAACTTGTAGAGTTTTAGTCAATACTCCTGCTTCTCAAGGTGGTATAGGAGATTTATATAACTTCAAATTAGCTCCATCTTTAACACTTGGATGTGGTTCTTGGGGAGGAAACTCTGTATCTGAAAATGTAGGTGTTAAACATTTAATAAATATAAAAACTGTAGCTGAAAGGAGAGAAAATATGCTTTGGTTTAGAGCCCCAGAAAAAGTTTATTTCAAAAAAGGTTGTTTAGGAGTTGCTCTTCAGGAGCTTAAGCATGTTCTAAAAAAAGAAAGAGCCTTTATAGTTACAGATGGTTTCCTTTATCAAAACGGATATACAAAACCTATAACTAATTTATTGGATGAAATGAATATTAAACATCATACATTCTATGATGTTGCGCCAGACCCAACATTAGAAACTGCTAAAGCTGGTGCTAAAGCTATGGCTGACTTCAAACCAGATGTAATAATTTCCATAGGTGGTGGTAGTGCAATGGATGCAGGTAAAATCATGTGGACAATGTACGAGCATCCAGAAATAGACTTTGGTGACTTAGCTATGAGATTTATGGATATAAGAAAAAGAGTTTATGAATTCCCTACAATGGGTGAAAAAGCTTACTTCGTAGCTATACCAACTTCTGCTGGTACCGGTTCTGAGGTTACACCTTTTGCAGTTATAACAGATCAAGATACAGGAATCAAATATCCTTTAGCTGATTATCAATTAATGCCTAATATGGCTATAGTAGACTCTGACTTAATGATGAGTATGCCTAAAGGATTAACTGCAGCTTCTGGTATAGACGCTTTAACTCATGCTTTAGAAGCTTATGCATCTATGATGGCAACTGAATACACAAATGGCTTAGCTCTTCAAGCTGTTAAATCTATATTTGAATATCTTCCAAGAGCTTATGAAAACGGAACAACTGATCCTGAAGCTAGAGAAAAAATGGCTAACGCTTCTACAATGGCAGGTATGGCATTTGCTAATGCATTTTTAGGAGTTTGCCACTCTATGGCTCATAAATTAGGTTCATTCCACCATATACCTCATGGTGTTGCGAATGCACTTTTAATAAATGAAGTGTTAAAATTCAATGTATCTTCTGCTCCTATAAAAATGGGTATATTCCCTCAATATAAATATCCTCAATGTTTAGAAAGATATTCTGAAATAGCTTCATTCATAGGTATTAACGGAAATTCAAATGAAGATAAATTTAATAAACTATTAATTAAAATAGATGAATTAAAATCTACTGTTGGAATTCCTAAAACTATAAAAGATTGGGGTGTAGATGAAGCTACATTCTTAGAAAGTTTAGATGAAATGGTTGAGCAAGCATTCGATGACCAATGTACTGGGGCTAACCCTAGATATCCATTAATGAGCGAAATTAAACAAATGTACTTAAATGTTTATTACGGAAATGCAAATGTAGCAAAAGAAGTCCTAGAAGGTAAGTTAAATTGTGCTTTAGATTAATTTTTAAAATACATATTTATTAATTATAAAAAAGAACCTCAACTTTAACAAGTTGAGGTTCTTAATCTATATAAAATGAAATTCATGGGATGACTATTTTAAATCATTAGATATTTCAGTAAAGATTACTCCAAGTGCATGAGCTCCTGCATCTGGATATCCTAAACTTCTTTCTCCAACAGTTCCTGCTCTACCCATACGAGCTACTATTTCTTTAGTTGACTCTGCTCCTTCTACAGCTTTTCTTGCTGCTTTTTCAAAAGCTTCTTTAAATGTATCATTTTCTTTTACGCTTAATTCCCATGAGTTTGCACATGGTACTAATGCATCTATTAAAGTTTTATCTCCTACTCCAGCTCCTCTACCAAATGATCTTTCACCTGTAGCTTGTACACCATTAACAGCTGCATCCATCATATTAGCAAAGTTTAAAACAGTAAGTTCATCTTTATCTCCTAAATATCTTCCTGCTGCTCTAAAAGCACTTCCCCATATTGGTCCTGATGCTCCTCCACAGTATTCCATTATTACCATAGAACATTCATTTAAGAATTTACCAATAGTTAGGTCTTCTATTGAAAGTATATTTGCCCATTCTCTTTTTAATTGCTTAAATCCTTTTGCTACACTCATTCCAAAATCTCCATCTCCAGCATAAGAGTCTAATTCACAGAATGGTACTTCATTTCTTATTATTATTTCACTCATTTTATCAACTACATAAATCATATTTTCTAAAGTGAATCTGTAATCTTCTATATTTGAAAAATCTTTATTAGTTTGTACTTCAAAACATACATTTGAATCATCTATGTTATTTTCATCTTCATATATATCTGTATATTCTACTGGTACGAAAGCTCCTGAAACCTTAAATCCAGGTGCTTCACTTACTTGAGATAATAAATGTTTTAGCTCAGTATCTAATTTCATTATAGATACAGATGCTCCTGCCATATCTATACTAGTCATATAGTTTCCAACAAAAGCTGTACATATTTTGATATTTCTCTTAGCTAATTCACGTATAACAGAATTATTAAGTAAATATAGTTCTTGAAGTGGAGTTCCTCCAAAACCATTAATCATTAATGCAATTTCTTCTTCATTTGAATCTTCTATTTTCATATCTGCTAATATATCATTTACTATTTTTTTAGATAGCTCATCTGCAGAAGATATTTTTTCTCTTCTTACACCTGGCTCTCCATGTATTCCAACTCCAAATTCTATTTCATCTTCTTCTAATTGGAATGTAGGTGTTCCTTTTGCTGGTACAGTACATGATGTAAGTGCAAATCCTAAACTTCTAACATTATTAGCAGCTTTTTGTGCAACTTCCTTTACTTCATGTAAACTCATACCAAGTTCAGCTGCAGCTCCTGCTATTTTATGAACTAAAACCGTTCCTGCAACCCCACGTCTACCAACTGTATATAAACTGTCTTCAACTGCAATATCGTCATCTACTTTTATATAGTCAACAATTAAACCATCTTCTATAGCAAGATGTGCTGCATTTCTAAAGTTCATAATATCTCCACTATAGTTTTTGATTATTAGTAATGTTCCTTTATTACTTGCAGTCTCTTTTATTGCATTATATATTTGTATTTGAGAAGGTGATGCAAACACATCTCCACAAACAGCTGCATCTAACATACCTTTTCCTACAAATCCTGCATGTGCTGGTTCATGACCACTTCCCCCACCACTTATTAAACTAACTTTATTTCTATTTATATTTTTTTCTTAATTACTTTATATTTTTTTAAAAACTCAAGTTCTGGATGTGCCATAGCTATTCCATTACACATTTCCATAACTACAGTTTCTGGTTTATTTATTATTTTTTCATAATGTAACACCTCTATCTGTTTTTATAGTTTTTCCCTATGCTATCAGCTGTTATTATTGCAGCTGCAACTTCATCAACGTTTATAGGGAATGGCATAGAATATATAGATTCTTCTTTAATACATGCTTTTTCAGCCACTTCTTTTAATTCTTCTTCAGTAATAGTTTCTACCCCTATATCTTCTAGACAAACAGGAAGCCCTACTTGTAAACAAAATTCTAATACTTCTTCTATTTCTTCTTTAGGTGCATTTTCTAAAACTAATTGTGCTATTGTTCCAAATGCAACTTTTTCACCATGGAAGTATTTATGTGTTCCTTCTAATATAGTAAGTCCATCATGTATAGCATGAGCTGCTGCTAATCCTCCACTTTCAAATCCAAGTCCAGATAAAAGAATATTTGTCTCAATTATGTTTTCTAAAGCTGGAGTAACTAAGTTACAATCTGATGATACTTTAGCTTTAACTCCATCATTTATTAGAGTTTCATAACATAATTTTGCTAAAGCTAATGCTGTATTAGTTCCCTTAGCTTCTCCGCATAACCCTTCTCTATAACCACAAGGTAGACCTGCATTTACATTTGAATATGAACTAGCTGTTGCTCTTGCTTCAAAGTAAGTTGATAAAGCATCTCCCATTCCTGAAACTAAAAATCTTGTTGGTGCTTTAGCTATAACTGTAGTATCAACTAAAACTACACTTGGACTTTGCTTGAAATATGCATAATCATCAAATGCTCCATCTGGTGTGTATAATACTGCTGAATGACTTGTAGGTGCATCTGTTGCAGCTATAGTTGGAACTATTATTAAGTTATCTCCTTGAGCTACACACTTAGCAGTATCTATTGCTTTACCTCCGCCTAGACCAATTGTGCATGCACATTTATTATTTTTAGCTAACTCTTGTAATCTTGCTACTTCTTCTCTAGAACATTCTCCTTTGAAGTTACTTTCAACAAAAGTTACCCCGAATTTTTTAGCAGTTGAATCTAATTTATCTTTAACACGTTCTATATCATCTTTATGTGCGATTAATAAAGCTGAATCCCCAAATACTTTTATGAAGTACCCTAAATTTAATAACTCATCTTGACCTTGTACATATTTTGTAGGACATATAAATGCTTTTCTCATATTAATCTCTCCTTTGTATTTTGTAGTGATATTATTTTTAAGTTAACTTAATTATAATACCGTTTTCCCTAAAATGCATTGGACATAGATGTTAATAAATTACGATTTAAAACCGTAATTTTTTGAACTTAAATTATATAATTGGAATTTATGTACTTTTCGAAATTTTTTTAACAAATTCAATTTATCTGTTATCTAAGATGCTTTTTGTATAAATTTGGGGTTACACCTTCATACTTTTTAAATATCTTTATAAAGTATCCTGACTCGCTAAATCCAAGTTCATCACTGATTTCATTTATTGTCATATCGGTTTCTTCTAAAAGAGCTTTTGCCCATTTAATCTTAAGCTTTGATATGTATGTTGAAAATTTTCACCTATTTCTTTTGAAAATAGTCTACTAAAATAACTTGAACTAACATGGCATAACTTAGCCATACTTTCCATTGATATATTTTCACTTTTATTGTTATATATATATTGTATTGCTGGCTTTAAAGTTTTGCTTACATTAATTTCTTCACTGTCTTCTTTATGATCATAAGTTATATACCTATTCACAATAGCATTAGAAATTTCTTTTTTAACACTTTCTATATTTTTTATGCTGTATCCAGTAAAAGTTTTACTATCTATTTCTATTCCATTTCTCATAGTTTTTTCATACATCTCTAAAATCAAATTTTTATTTAATGCCTCTTCTACTATATAATTAGATAATAAAAATAACATATTAGATGTATCTTCTACTTCTTTATATGATAAAACAGGTAAATCATTATAATATTGATTAAGTTGATTTGAGATGTCATTTTGTTCTAGTACTTTATCTGGAACTTTTAATATTTGTTCTAACATATCTGTTGATTCATAATCATCTATTCTCACTTGCCCTGCCATTATTGCACCTATATATTTTTCATCTACTATAATAGGTATAGCAACATCAACTATATTGTAATGACATAAATATATATATGGTTTATTCATTCGTACAGCTTCTAACCCACCTCTTGAATCGCATTTTTCACAGTACTTTGATAATTTAGAATTACCTCTTACTAACTCACAAAATTTGTGGCATCTACTGTGTTTAGTTATCGGATTTCCTTTATAGTCCACTATAACTATTGCCATTTTCGTAACTAGCGAAAGATAATCTTGCAAATTATCCCATTTCTTGAAATCTATTATCTTATTTAGACTTAAATTTTCATTTCTCACTTTTCATACTCCTTTAAAGGCAATTTTATATCATGTACTAATTTTATCATATATGAATAATATATTGTTTATTATGCAGACTATTTAGTGGAGGTGGATTTTATGTTAAATTTAACTGCTAAAGAAAAAATGTTATTAGAAGACGAAAAAAGCCATGAGCAATTATGTGTTCAAAAATATCAAGAATATGCTCAAAAAGCTTCAGACCCACAGCTAAAAAGTTTATTTAATGAACTTGCTCAACACGAACAACAACACTTAACTTCAATAAATCAAATTTTAAGTGGTACTGTTCCAAATGTTAATCAAGCTCAAGGTCAAAACCAAGGAAATCAAAACTCAAATATGCAAAATTCAAATACTATGCCTAACATGAATTTACAATCATCACAAATGAATGCTTATAATGAACAAGATAAAATGTTATGCCAAGACTCACTTAGTACTGAAAAATATGTATCATCTACATATAATACAGCTATCTTTGAGTTTGCAGATAAAAACATACGCCAAGTTTTAAATCATATTCAAAAAGAAGAACAAGAACACGGAGAAAAAATTTACAATTACATGAGTCAACATAATATGTATAACTAGAAAAATAGGATGTGATATCAATTAATGGATCACATCCTTAACTATTTTTGTAGTGTTAAATATTTATATATTATCGGTATATCAATGATTTTCTTTATTAATTTAACTTAATTTTTCTCATTTTTATAAATCATCTGAAAATAGTTAACTTTACTAATATAATTTTTTTTTATTGACTTATTTTAAATTTGTTTTATAATTGTATACAACAAGTAGATAACTGAGATAGAGGCGCGAAACTTATTAGTAGTATTATGGAGGTAAGCTCGATGAAGTAATATGAAAGGAAATTTCGCCGAAGTAAATAGTTAATAGCTTTAACACTATTTACTGGGCTTATATAAAATATATATAAGACTGTCACATTTTGTGGAGTGCTATTTTCAATGAAAGCGTACGGTATCATCATACTTAGTTAGTATGGATTTTTTCGTATAAAGTCATGAGCATAGTCTCATGGCTTTTTTTACGCTTAAGGGATTATAATTATTCAAAGTTCATATATAGCCTATGAAACTTAGTTATATCCATATAATACATTTTGAGCGTAAAAAAGCTTTTTGAGCAACGGACGAAGTCGTTTGAGTAACGGGACACGAGTTTACCGAGTGGACGTTGACGATATGAAATTTGAGCGACATGAGCGAAGTGAATTTTTTATTTTCATAAAGATTTATTATCTTAGTTACTTACTTATGGAAAACTAACTACCATAAGGAGGATAAGTAAAGTGAGTAATGAAAATCAAGAGTTAAAAAGAGGGTTAAAAGCTAGACATCTAAATATGATTGCTCTAGGAGGATCGATCGGTACAGGTATATTCCTTGCAATGGGTGATACTCTTCACCAAGCAGGTCCTGGTGGTGCTTTACTAGCATATGGGTTAATAGGAATAATGGTTTATTTCTTAATAACTAGTTTAGGTGAAATGGCAACATATATGCCTATATCAGGTTCTTTTAGTTCTTATGCTACAAAGTTTATTGATCCAGCACTTGGTTTTGCACTTGGGTGGAACTATTGGTATAACTGGGCAATAACTATAGCTGCTGAAATGGTTGCAGGATCATTAATTATGAAATATTGGTTCCCTAACGTACCTGGATTTTATTGGAGTATATTTTTCTTAGCTATAATTGTAGGGTTAAACTTTTTATCAGCAAAAGCATATGGTGAATCTGAGTATTGGTTTGCAGGAATTAAAGTTGTAACTGTAATAATATTTTTAATAATAGGTGTGTTAATGATACTTGGCGTAATGGGTTCTGATGAAATAGGCTTCCATAATTATTTTATAGCTGACGGACCATTCCATGGTGGCATAAAATCTGTATTTGCTATATTTTTAGTTGCTGGTTTTTCATTCCAAGGTACAGAGCTTATAGGAGTTGCTGCTGGAGAAAGTGAGCATCCTGAAAAAACTATACCAAAAGCTATAAAATCAATATTCTGGAGAATATTAATATTTTATCTAGGAACTATAATTGTATTAGGAGCTATTATACCGTTTACTCAAGCTGGTGTTTCTGAAAGTCCATTTACTATGGTTTTTGAAAAAGCAGGAATAGCTGGTGCTGCTTCACTTATGAATGCAGTAATATTAACATCTGTTTTATCTGCAGGTAATTCAGGTATGTATGCCTCAACTAGAATGCTATATTCAATGGCTAAAGAAGGACTTGCACCTAAATTTTTGCAAGAACTAATAAAAGAGGAGTTCCTGTAAATGCATTAATATTAACTACATTAGTAGCTTCTGCGTGTTTCTTAACAGGTATATTTGCAGAAAGTACAGTTTATGTTTGGTTAGTTGCTGCATCTGGACTTGCTGGATTTATAGCATGGGTTGGTATAGCAGTTTGTCACTATAGATTTAGAAAAGCCTATATCCATCAAGGTAATAATTTAAGCGAATTAAAGTTTAAAGCTAAATGGTATCCATTTGGACCTATATTAGCACTTATAATGTGTTTAATAATAATATTAGGCCAAGGATATTCTTGTATAACTCCAAATGGAGTTGACTGGCATAGCTTAATAGCTTCTTATATAGGTATACCTTTATTTATAGCTTTATACGCTGGATATAAAATTAAACATAAAACTAAAGTTGTATCTTTAGATGAAGTTGATTTAACTTTTGATGAAAATATAAATAATTGATAAATATATTGATTAACTAATAAAAGGCTGATTTTAAATCAGCCTTTTTTCTATATTCTTTCTAATTTATATATAACAGGATGTAATCCATCGTTACAAGAATGTATTGCAACTCCCTCTTGTTTTACATAAGGGCTGTTGTTCCCTAATGCTAAAAATTCAACTTTACTTTCTAATCCTGTCCATGCTCCTTTACAAAAACGTTCTGGCATTTCACAGTTTTTTGATATAAATTCATCGCCAACTTCGCCCTTAGCACAAACTAATGGCATACTTTCTTTTGCATATTCTATAAAGATGTCATCTACTTTCAATTTTTTTAATATAGTTATTTTTACATCTGAATACTTTTGTACTTCCATATTATTCCCCTCCACTAAAAATTTATATAACAAATACATTTTAAACTAAAATTTATTTATTATAAACATAAATAAAAGAAAATCTCGAAGTCATTAATGCCTTCGAGATTAAAATCATTTATATTAACATAAGTCTACAACTTGAACTTGATAAACAACAGTTATAATTTGACCTGGGACCATAGTTCCTAAATTAAATCCAGCCGATGGATTATAATCTGTATGAACTATACCATTTACAGTTACAGATCCTAATACAAATATAGAATTATTAGGAGTATAGTCTAAAAATACTACATCTGTAGCATTTATGTTTCCTATATTTTCTATCGCAATTGTATACGTTATTTTTTCACCAATAGTCGCATATTTTTTATTTACCGATTTAGTTACATTTAGATTTCCATATGCGATATTAGTTGTTACTGTATTTGAATAAGCTGTATCACTGTATGGTGATTGTTTTGGATCTACTAAATATTTAAATGGTATTACAGCCTGATTAGTTACTTTATTTGATTCTGGAACTGAAACCACTATAGCACTAAACTGTACTATCACAACATTACCTATTCCAATATCACCTATACTAAATCCAACTGTAGGGTCATAAGTTGGCTGACTTACGCCATTTACAATTACAGAACCTGATTTAAATTGTGCTCCTGCGGATGGAGTATCTTGGAATAAAACCTCCGTATTTATAACATTTCCTATATTCGTAAGAGTTATAGTATAGTTTAAAGTATCTCCTATCGTTGCTATTGCTTTATCTACAATTTTAACTGCTGTAATTTTCCCTAAAACCACATTAGTAGTTACTTCGTTACTTGTTTGTGTCTTTGTTGATGTCGATCCACTTGGATCCACTTTATAACTAAATTGAATTTGTGAAGTATTGCTTACATAAGATGGTGTTGGTAAAGCATTTATCTTAGCATCAAAAGTAATTGTTACAGTTTGATTAGCTCCTAAGTCTGATAAATTAAATCCTGAAATTGGATCTAATGCTGGATATAAAACATTATTTATTCTAACAGTTCCTGATACATAACTTAGCTCTGTTTGCAATAAGTCTGTAAATCTTAAATTAGTTGCATTTACATTTCCTGTATTTGTAATTGTTGAAGTATAAGTTACTATATCATTTACCTTTGCATACAATTTATCAACTGATTTTATATTTGATAAACTTCCAACATTTACATTAGTCGTTACTGTATTTGATGTTGATGATATAGGATAATCACTACCTTGTGGATCTACTTTGTATACCCCATTCGATGTAGCATAATTTGTTACTTGTGGTGGCGTAGGTAAAGAGTTTACAGTTGCATTAAATTGCACTAAAGATGTATTACCTGCAATAAGATTAGTAGGCAAATTAAAACCTATTATAGGGTCGTACGTAGGATAGCTAACACCATCAATTTTGACTGTTCCTGTTTTAAATATAGCTCCATTTGATAAAATGTCTGCAAATACTAGGCTAGATATAGTAGTATTACCTTCATTTTTGACTAATATATTATAAGTTAATGTGTCTTGTAATGTTGCATATATTTTATTTACAGTCTTAGACATACTTAGTTTTGGGTAAATTATAATCGTATAAACTGTATTTGAATTTATTGATTTACTATAATTTTGGCCAGTTGGATTTACTTTGTAATTAAATGATCCTACAGCATAGTTTAGTACTGAGTCATGTGTTGGCTGCTGTATAACAGTCGCTGTAAATACTACAGTTACAACTTCTAATGGATCCATTTCACCTAGGTTAAATCCATCATTAGGATTATAGTCTTCATAAGTTATTCCATTTATTTTTACTGAACCTACATTAAATGTAACATCAGACTGTAAACTATCTGTGAAAATCACATCTGTTGCATTAACATTTCCATTATTAGTTAATGTAACTGTATAAGTTATTATATCTCCAGTTGTAGCATATCCCTTGTTAACACTCTTTAATATATTTAGTGATCCTACATTTATTTGAGTAGTTACTGTATTTGAGTTCGTTTGTCCGTATATATCAGTTCCATCAGGATCTATTCTATACATAAATGTTAAATTAGCAGTGTTACTTACTAATGATGGACTTGGCAATGAACTTACTGTTACATCAAATTTAACAACAACAGTATCTCCTGCTATTATATCTCCTAAACTAAAACTTGAATAAGGATTATACCCAGGTTTTGAAACATCATTTATAGTCACTGAATCTGTAACAAAAGTTAATCCTGTTGGAATTACATCTCTAAAGTTTATATTTTTAGCTGTTACATTTCCATTATTTAAAATATTAATCGTATAAGTTAGTACATCTCCAATTGTAGCATATGATTTACTAACAGATTTTGTAGCACTTAACGATCCTACATTTATAACTGTACTTACAATATTGCTTGTGGATTGTTTTGATACTGGAGTTTTATCTGGATCTATTTTGAAATTATAATTTACTGATGAATTATTATATAAAATATAATCTGTTGCTGGAACACTATTAACTTTAACTTTAAAACTAACACTTGTGTTTCCATATCCTATTATATCTTCTAAATTAAACCCTACATTAGGATTATAGTCCGGTTTATTTATCCCATTTACATAAACTGATCCAGCTTCAAATGTTGCATCTGTCTGAATTAAATCTTTAAATAAAATACTTGAACAAGTTGCGTTTCCTTCATTTTCTATATTAATTGTATAAGTTAATATATCATTTATAGTTGCATATAACTTATCTACTGTTTTGTTACTATTTAATAACCCTAAATTGATAAAAGTAGTAACTTTATTCGATGTAGATGTTATTGTAACTGGATCGTCACTTGGTGTCAATTTATAAGTGAATTCTACATCTGCAGTATTCTCTACTTTACCTGTTAGAGGCAATGAATCTACCATAATACTAAAAGTTACTGTATGATAATTATTTGGTATTAAATCACTTAAAACAAAGCCTTCATTAGGATTAAATGTTGGTTGTGAAATTCCATCTACCACAACTGTCCCTTCATTGAATGATGTTGCATTCGGTATTAAATCTGTAAATGTTAAGTTAGTTGCATTAACTGACCCTGTATTTTTTACTGTCACTGAATAAGTTAAATTATCACCTACTGTTGCGTAATTTGTGTTTACTGATTTTGTAAGCGTTAATTCTCCTACAGCAACGAATGTCATAGTTGTATTTGTATTTATAGTTGCATTTATTAGGTCTGTTCCTACAGTGTATTTATAATTTATAGTTGCAAAGTTATAAATTGTATTATCTAAAGGTCTACTATCTACTGTAGCTTGGAAAGTCACCGTGGTAGTTGTATCTGGTTCTATATTGCTTAATACAAATCCTTCATTTGGATTATATCCTATTTTTTGTTGTCCATTTACATATACAGAATCTTCTATAAATGCTAAATTAGAATCTAAAGCATCAATAAAGTTCACAAACTCAGCAGCTACATTTCCTTCATTAACTATATCTATGGTAAAGGTTAAAGCATCTCCTACTTTAGCTATATCCTTATCTACAGATTTAGTAGCAGACATGATAGTATCATATACATATACAGTAGTTGTATTAGAATCTTTAGATTTAGTTGTAGGGCTTCCATTAGGATCTACATAGTATGAATAATCTATAGTTGATTTATTTAATAATTGATTATCTAGTGGTATTTGATCTACTGTTACAGTAAATGTAACTGTAGCCTGATTCCCAATATCTATATCATCTAAATTAAATCCTACTTCTGGATCATAAGTTGGTTTATTTACTCCATTTACATATACTGATCCAGTATTAAATAAAGATTCTTCCTGTATGCTATCTGTAAATTTCAAATTTTTTAATATAGTATTACCAGTGTTTGATATAACAAAACTATAAGTTATTACATTATTTAATCTAACCACAGTCCTGTCTGAAGCCTTCGTAACTGTTAGATTTCCTAATCTTATATAAGTTGTTACAGAATTACTAGCTTTATTAGCTACTGTACTACTTCCATTTGGATCTAGTTTATATGAGTAGTTAATATTTGAGATATTAGTTACATATCCATCATGCGGAACAGAGTCTACATTCACATCAAATTTAACTGTAACTGATGCTCCTGGAGCTATAGTATTTAATGTAAATCCTGTATTTGGATTATAGTCTGGATATGGAGTTCCTCCTATGCTTACAGATCCACTTACAAAACTTGTATCGTTAGGAACTAAATCTGTAAATATAGTATCAGTTATATTTACATTACTGTTATTGGTTATTACTGACGTATAAGTTAATACATCTCCTACCGTTGCATAAGTTTTATCCACACTCTTTGTATTTGTTATATTTACAGTTACTACATTAGTTGTAACTGTATTACTATTTAAAGTTGCATCAACATATGGTAATGTTGGACTTAATCTATATTTAAAATTAATATTAGCACTATTATTAATTTGTGGAGGATTAGGGATACTTGTTACTGTTGCTTTAAATGTTACAACAACATTTCCTCCAGGTAAAACATCATTTATTGTAAATCCAATATTAGGATTAGCGACTGGAATATTTACTCCATCTACAAATACAGACCCATCTACAAATGTAGATCCATTTGGTATTATATCTTTTAAATTTACATTAGTTAATGGAACTGTACCTGTATTACTTGCTATTATTTCATAGTTTAATATATCTCCTACCATTGCATAAGATTTGTTTACTGATTTAGTTAAATTAGCCGAATATGCGTTTATTATAGTAGTTACTATATTACTTGTTGCTGTATTAGATATTGGTTGCTGATTTGGATCTATATAATATTGATATGATATTGTAGCACTATTTTTAATATTATTAGGACTTGGTAAACTGTCTACTTTAACTTTAAACTCAATATTTATAACCTGACCTATATTAATAGTATCTAAGTTAAATCCATCATTAGGATTATAACTTGGCTTATTTACTCCATTTATATAAACCGACCCTGCAATAAATGATGCTTGTGATTGAATTGTATCTGAGAATATTGCATTTTTTGCGCTTGTGTTTCCGTTGTTTGTTACTGTAAATGAATAGGTTAACGTATCTCCTACTAAAGCATATGATTTATCTACATTCTTAACCACATCTACTTGAACATATGGATCATACGTTTTTACAGTATTTGAATAAACAGTTTTAGTAATTAGTGTACTATACGGAGTCTGTTTATAACTAAGGGTAACCTCTGAAGTATTTGGTATATATCCAACCGGACTATTTTCAACTATGGTTGCTCCAAATACTATTGTAGTAGTATCCTCAGGGTGCAAATCATCTAATGGAAACTGTGTACTAGGGTTATAATTTGGATAATTTATACCATTTATATATAAACTTCCTTCATAAAAATCAAGATATAAACCTGTAAAATCTGCAAATTTCATATTTGTTAAATCTACATTTCCGGTATTTTTAATTACTGTTGTATAAACTAAATAATCCCCAACTTGAGCATACATTTTATCTACCGATTTTGTTACCGTATATGAAGCTTGCTTAATAATAGTTTCAACAATATTACTATAAATTGTATTAGTTAAAATATTTCCATCAGGATCTGGTTGATAACTATATACTAAATCCGACTGATTGTATATTATGTTAGGACTTGGTACAGAATTTACTTTAGCTTGGAAAGTCACTTCAACAGTTGCTTTTGAACAAATAGTCCCTAAAGTAAATCCTTGATTTGGATTATAATTTGGATAGCTTATTCCGTTTATAGTTACACTACCAGCTATAAAAGTTGATTCTTGTTGAATACTTGATAAAAATACTGTGTCTGTAGATTTTAAATTGCCGTTATTAGTAATTTTTACAGTATAATATAAAATATCATTTATAATCGCATAATCTTTATCAACACTCTCAATAATGTTCATACATGTGTAATTTGTCATAGTATCTACTTTATTAGAATCTTTTTCAGATTGTACATCTCCTGTTTCAGAAGATATTTGATATTTAAATGGTACTTGCGCTATATTTTCTATTAAGCTTTCTGGGTTAACCTCATTTATTAAAACCTTATACTCCACTTCAGTTATTGCTTTAGGTCCAATTGCTTCTGGTAATATAAATCCATCAAATGGGTTTAATGTTGGCTCTATTATTCCATTAATTTTAACACTTCCATCTATAAAACTTGCCCCTGTTATTGTAGGTTCTAATACTTGAACATTTGTCGCATCTACATTACCTGTATTAGTTAATCTTAATGTATAAGTTACTGTATCTCCTGCTTTTGGATAATTGTTATTATTACATCTTTCTGCAATTACATTAATATACTGAATTATGGTAGATGTAATATTACTTGATATAGTTTTTTCTCTTAAATATCCATATTCATTAAATATATATCCAAATGAAACATATGCATTATTATAAACTTTTTCAGAAACTGGGAGTGACTTAACTTCGCATTGGAAAACAATTTGTGTAGATTCTTCTACATCTAAGTCAGGAAGATATATACCATCTATAGGATTATATTCTGAGTGTTCAACTCCATCAATTATTACGCTTCCATCTACAAAAGAACAGTTTTTATCTATTTTATCTTGTAAGAATATATTCTTGCCAATTTCTGTTCCAATATTTTCTATGTTGATTGTGTAAGTTATAGTGTCTCCAATAACTGCAGTTGACTTTGATGAAGTTTTTGAAATTGATAAAACACCATCTTGAACAGTAAGTTCTACAGTATTTGTTTTAACATAGTTAGTTATAGTGTCTATTCCTGAAATAAATTGATAATTATAATTTGCTGCTTGTTTTAATAATCCTCCAACTGGAACTGAATTTACTCTAACTGTAAATAATACGTTCTTAATTCCATGTGCAGGAATAGTTCCTAAATTTATTCCTGACGATATGTCAGCGGTTGGATATGAAACTTCATTTATAGTTACAGATCCTGGAATAAATGTAGTTGATGAGTCTATGTTTGCTGACACAATAACATTACTTGCGTCTACTGATCCAGAATTTTTTACACTTAGTGAATAAACCAATTCCTCTCCAACTTCAACCTTATACTCTCCGTCTCCGTCTATGTCATAAGCATCTAATGTAGCTGTCATATTAGGTGCATTTACATTTACTTGAGATGCAACAGCTACAAGTTGTACTCCATCTCCTATCACTGATGAATTCACTTGACCTGCTAATAGCGTTTGATTTGGTACTATAGTTTTGGTTATATCTACATTGGTTATATCCCACTTATTTCTTGCTCCTAGTTTTTGTATAGGCACAAATCCATCATGATTATTGCTTCCATTAGTTCCACTTATATTTATTAATCCATTGTTGATATTTAATGGGTTCACTATGTTTATCAGTCCTGAAAAGAAACTGTTCCCTGGATTGTTTGGTGATGTTCCAGGATTTGGATTTGGGCTATTTACAGTATTACCTATATTGCTAAGCTGTGCAAATGATGGTCCTGCATAAGCAAAATCATCACCATTTAGTGGTTCTCCATTTGCACAAGCTAAAAATACATATCCTTTTAGTTTTGAAATATCTGAACTTGTTGTAAATCCTGAAATAGCTGATTGCAAAGGGGCCCCTGGCTTAGCTACAGATATCCCTGACTGATATATTACCTTTTGAGGAGGTAAACTATCATTTCTATAAATTACAGAAAGTGTCCATCCAGCCCTAGTATTACTAAGTCCTGTTTCCGGGATACTTATAGGTACATTTGATACTGTATAATTTCCAGATAAAGAATCTTGTATATATGAAGTTACGTTTGCTGCTCTATATCTATCTATAGTTCCAGATTCACCTGTATTCGTATCTGTGTACTCAGGTGAAATTTGATAGCTTCCTTTTGGTGTTGTAAAAGTTATTGGATCATCTTGAATACTTCTAAGATCATCTGATCCTTCTACATTACTTTTTACGGTTGAATACCATAAAAGCTCTGCATATAGTATTGTACTATTTGACAATATATTTAAATTAGCTGTACTACCAGCCTCTGACCAATCCCTCGTTGTACTTCCATCTGGTTTTATCATATCAGATGTATTTATTGCTACCTCTGTAGTGCTTCCACATACTACAAAACTATTTCCTGTAGCTACTAATACAGCTTTATCAATAGCTGTAAATCTGGGTGTTAACGGCACAATATCTCCTCCTAATTTTTTGTACTTACAAGGCTTAATTTTAACCCTTTTATATACTATTACTGATTATCTTTTTAGTTGACTGTTTTATATATTTTTTAATTATTAAAGAATTTGTCGTATCACAAAGTATTTGAGATGAATATAGTTTATTAAAAGGAGTGATTTTATGTCTTTGGATATATTGAATATGACAATAGATAAAACTCAAAATATACCTATATTAGTAGGAAATACTTCCTCATTTAATATAAAAATAAAAAACTTAAGTAATACTCTAAGACTTTATAACTTAAGTTTGTTTTTAAATTTACCGGATGGAATGGTTCTTTCTAGTTCAACTCTACCTCAAACATCTAGTGTTCCTAATATAGACGGTAGTGCTAATTATTCTTGGGTTAACTTAAAAGATTTGGCGCCACTTGAAGTCGACTATACTTTTTCTATTACTGTACAATGTAATACTAAATTTAAAAGTGGTGATACAATACCTTTTGACTATATATTTTCAGGAATTACAGTTTTATGCCAAGTTGATACTATGCCTAGAGGCTCTTATGATATAGGAAATCAAATTTTAACACAACAATTAGATATGACTTTTAAAACTGTACGATTTTACAGTACTATTTCTACTTCAGGGAAAGTTTTAAAAGGTGCAGGAACTTCTTCTAACTTAGATAACTATACACAAATTCAAACTACTACTTGCAAATTTTTTAATAATGCAGTATCCACATCTTCAGTAAATATATCTATATTATTAGAAGATGGAATTAGATATATTGGAAATATATCTATATCTGGAGCGGACTCTTCAAAATTTATTAATCCTACTATAAGTTCTGTAAATATTGATGGTAAAATATATACTCAAATTTATTATGGAAATATTAATTTATCAATAAACAGTAATACGACTTTAACTTTTAATTACGCTGTATGGAATCAATATAATAATAATCAAGGTGATTTTATAATTCATGGAACTGTCTTAAATATGCATGTTAATATGTATTCAGCTGATCCTCTTATAGTCTCAAATTCAAATAGCGAAACTAAATTTACTGCTATGGACTTAATTATAAATACTTATACAAATAATAGATTAGTAGATGTACAAGATTATGTTACGTATACTTATACATTTAGCGTTGGTCAATACTATGATGTAGAGGATATAATAGTTAATTATTATTTACCAGATGGTATATCATATGTTTCAAGTTCATCTACCCCAACTTCTATTGACGACAATCCTGTTATTCAAGGTCTTAACTTAACTTATAACTTTAGCTTAGCCGCTCAAAATTCTAGTACAACTATTACTATCTATGCTAAAATTGATAGTTATTACAGATATAAAAAAGATTCCCAATCTATAAATCTTCCAGTAGTTGCATCAGACCCATTTTTAGCTACTACAAATATTTTAGGAATACTTATAGGACCTTTCTCTACAGTAACTGATAGTTCAAGTACATCATCTAGTATAAGTGTAGGTTCTATAGATAAACAGTTTATAAAGGGATACTATAAAGATGGAACTCCTAAAAATATAGATACTCTAGCTCCTGGTGACTTAGCTGAGTATTTATTATCATATAATGCTTCTAGTTTAAAAGCTATTCAAAAAGAAGTTTATATAGATGACTTTTTCCCTCTTTCAGTAGATCCCATAGATAACTTAAATTATATATATACAGGTTATAATCCTATATTATCCCCACAACTTATAAGTCCTCATGGTGTAGATTTTTATTATGGAGATATTCCTGGATTATCATCTTCTAGTATTAATTTTAAAGTTCCAATAGCCCAACTTGGTTCATCTACTCAAAATGTAAACTTGATGAAATTAAAAGGAATTAACACATACGGGTATGCTTATAGCAATAGAGATCAGGTTAACTTTAATATAGGTACTCCAAATTTACAATTAACTAAATCTGTAAATGGTCCTAATAAAAATTCTATAAAAGTAAATGAAGTTTATACCTACTCAATTACTATATCTAATACAAATAATCTAGGTACAGAAACCGATGCTTTTAATTTCATACTTTCTGATACTTTGTCTTCATGGTTTGTAATTGATCAAAATAGTATAAATGTTAGTGGTTCTGGTAGTTATAGTTCTATCGATATGCAAAACGAAAGTATATCTGTTAATATAAATAAATTATCTCCTGGTCAATCTCTAACTTTAACTTATAAAGTAACTATAATTTCTACTTTAGCCCCAAAGGTTACTATAAAAACCACTGCAACTAATACAAACCCTTATTCTCAAATATATGAAGAAGGGTCTACTAATTTTCAATACTCTAATCTTATAAAAAGTGCATCAACTACTTTATCATCAGCATCTATAACTCTTACGAAAACTAATATCTCAGATGTATTTAAAGTAGGATCTCCCATAACATATATACTTAGTGTTGTTGTTCCTCAAGGAACTATAGCTTATGGGTTATATTTAAAAGACATACTTCCAAGTGGTGGTCAATCTTATTTAGGGCCAGCTTCAAGAAATAACGAACCTATAACTCCAATAATATCTTCAAATACAGTTACTTTCCCTAGCGAGGGAACAATTGATGCTAGAGTAACTTCTCAAACTATTAAATATAATATGACATGTACAATAACAAATGCTAACAAAACGCTAAACTCAACTACATCAACCCAAACAAACTCTATACAATGTTTTTACCAACAAATTCAAGGAGGTAGCTTTTCTAGTGTTAGTAAAAATTTATCTGTTACTATAAACCACCCTAACTTAGTTATGAATCTAACCGCGATAGATAAATCAAATTCTACACTTTATAACCAAAATGCAAATATAACTACTAATTCCATTATTCAATTTAAGCTTACGTTCAAAAACAATAGCTCTATTAAATTAGTAAATGGAACTATAGAAATACCTCTAAATAATAACTTTTTGTTTACTGAAATAAATACATCTATATTTTGTAATGCTTATTACAATAGCTCTTCTAATAAAATTGTTATTTCTATTCCTATACTAGATGTTTCTAATACTGGTTATGTAATATTTACAGCAATACCTCAATCAACGCTTAGATCTGGTACATCTATACCTACGCAAGCGACTGCTATATCTTATTATAATGATATATCTACTATAAAAATATATGGCGGCGAAAAAAGCAATATAATAACTTGCTCTTTATCTCCTGGCGTATCTCTTACTCCAGACCCATTAACTAAAATAAATGATTCCACTTCATTTATAGTTACACAACCTGGTAATACTGCTGTTATAGTTGACTACTTCAAAAATATTGGTGGAGGTTATGATGATTTCACATTAATCATACAAAAAGTAGGAATACCATACACACTATATATCGATAATATTAAAATAGCTGATGTCCCAAAAAATACTCTATATCAACAAACATTGCCTATCATGTCAAATTTAGCACCTAATACAACTAAAGTTATAAAAATACATGCTTTAATTCCTTACGATAATCCACTTGGAACTAGATATGACTTTATAGTGACTGCCAAGTCAGTTACTAATCCTTATCCTGAACAAACTGTATTAAATATAGATCCAAGTTTTTAAAGTACAAAATCCCTTATATAAGACTATTTTTTAATCTTTATATAAGGGATTTAACTTTTTATTTGTTTTAAATTATTATCAAAATACATATATAAATTTGTACTAGTAAATATTAATTTTTTATTTATTAAATTTACTGAAGCATAATTTACATTAACCTTTATATTTTCATTTCTTATGTACGCAATACCTATAGGTGTCATTAAGTATGATGAAAATCCAAATTTATATCTAATTATATTAGTATTATTATCTTTTTTATTTTTAGATAAAAATGTATTTTATAATCTATATACCCAATAACAACTAAGTTGCACATATTAGATTTATTCTTTTGAATAATTCTATTAATTGGACTATCTACCAGTTTTGTGCTTATTACTTTTATATCAACCTCAAATTTTAGAATTTTAGAAATATCTTTTTTTAGTCTTATATTCTCACATATGTTTATTTCCTTAAATACTTTTCGTTGAAATTCACTACTTACAATATTGCTATCAATATTTAATCTTACTGGCACTTCCTCTATATTTAATATATAGTTTTGTTGTATAGTTGAAAAATTTGTTATTGGATGTATGAAATATTGAGGTAAAACTATAACCTTAAATTTTATAATTACACTACTCCTGTAATTAATTTTATTTATATAAAACCCATTGTCAGGTCTTAAACATCTTTTTTTGATATTATCAACCTTAACTGAATTTTCTATAAAAATAGTTCCTTTAGGTATTTTGTCTTTAAAAAATACATTTGTGACAGTAAAATTACTTACATTAGTTATAACTATACTGTAGGTTAATATATCAAATGCATATGTAGAATTTTTATCTACAAATTTTTCTATATCTAACATGTTTTTTATTATATCTGTTGATACTACATTACTAAAATTTGTTTTAGTAACTAATGGACTATCTTGAGTTAACCTATACTTAAAATCAACTCTACATTCATTAACAACTCTCATTGAATCACCTTTTCTTTTTTGTATAACTACCTTTTAGTAAACTTTATACTAGTCTATATACTGAATTAACATAGTAAGACTTACTAAAACTTGGTTTTTGCTGACTTTAGCAATGGTTATATCTTCAATTAAGTATCTTAAATCTATAGTTTTTGTTTTACATATATCATCTGGAATTACAATAAATGTACTGAACGGCATGTTAAAATTTATTATCTCTCTTTTTATATTTTTACTTTTTTACCTTTAGAAGTACATTCTAGTATCAAACTCATATTTGTATTTCCTACTATAATTAGATTCTTCCCACTTAGATGCTGTCCTTCTAAAGAAGTCCCTTTTATACTTTCAGTTACCTTACTATCTATTATCTTAGTTGAATACACCTCTACGTTTGGACTAGTGTTTTCTATATTTGAAATATCTAAGTTCTTACTATTTATATGTAAATTTTGATATATATTTAATTGCTTAAAATATTCTAAAGGTGGCATTTCTTCAAAACAAGATAATTTACAATTCATTTTTTTAAAATTTACTTCCATATAGCCTTCTCCATTAATATTAATTTTTTGATTATATTTTTATCAATCTATTAAATAATATGTGCGTTACTTAATTTAAATAACTACCATCTTAATAAAAAAAGAAGAGCTTCTAAGCTCTTCTTTTTTATTAAGATCTATTACGACTGCAAATACTCTTCAACTTCAAGTTCTCTAATTTCATTAAGTTCTTCATCTGTATACTTTTTCATAGAAAATCCTGTTACTCCATAAGTAAATGAAATAATTGGAGTTATCCAGCTTAAAAAACAATATGGTATAAAATCAAATGGACTCACCCCTAATGTTTGACTACAAAATATTGCATTTGAATTCCAAGGAATTAATGGTCCTCCAAGAGTTGCCGTATCTTCTATTATTCTAGATAAATTTTCTGGTTTTAATTTGAACTCTTTATACAAAGGCGACATAATAGTTCCTACAAATACAGATGTAAACATCATCGAAGAACTAAATGCATTTGCAAAATAACTAGTTATAAATGTTGCTCCTACTAACTTTGTTCTAGAGTTTCCTATTTTTCTAATCATTGGTTGTAGTAAAACTTCTAAAAATCCAGTTTTTTGAAGTATTCCTGCTATAACAAAAACTATAAATACTAAAAGTACAGTTTCTGCCATACTCATCATACCTCCACGATTTAATAGTTTGTCTGCATATTCAAGTCCTGTATCTACAGAATATCCATTTAGCATATAATTTAGTAAATCTCCTATTTTTTCTCCTTCTTGGAAAACTGCTATAACTCCACCAAGAATAGCAGAAGCTAATATCGATACTATTGGTGGTTTTTGTAGTAAAAGTAATATAAGTAAAAAGATTATTGGAAGTAAAGCCATAAATCCTATATTAAAATTAGCTTTTAAAACATTTATAACTTCATTGATTTGATTGTAATCTATTGTATTGCTTGCATATTTAAATCCAATTGAAGTATATAAAACTATGCATATTATATATGATGGTACTGTGGTATACAACATATGTTTTATATGAGTTATTACATCTGTCTTACAGACTGCTGCAGCTAAGTTTGTAGAGTCTGATAAAGGAGATATCTTATCTCCAAAGAAAGCTCCAGATATAATAGCACCTGCTGTAAGTCCTGCTGGAACTCCCATGCTTGTCCCTATACTCATTAGAGCAATACCTGAAGTTCCCAAAGTTCCCCATGATGTTCCGGTTGCTATCGATGTGAGAGAACATACTATTAATGTTGTTAATAGAAAATATTTAGGTGTTATTATCGTAAGACCACTATATACAATAGTCGGTATTGTTCCTGCTGCTATCCATGTAGCAATTAATACTCCTACTGATAATATAATTAAGTTAGACTGAAACGCATCTTTTCCCACAGAAAATCCAAATTCTTCAATTTCACTATTAGTATAACCTAATTTCATAGCTGCCGGAACAACGATTAGCCATGATAGTAAAAACATAGTTGTTATAGATGCCTTAAATACAACCATTCCAACCGTAGTCAAGGATATAATCGCAAGCATAACTAAAACTGCAAATCTAAATGTAGGTTTCTTTTTTTCAACATTTGTACACATGGGGAAACTTCCTTTCTCTTTGATTAGTTTTTGGTATCGTTTTCACATTCCTTAAAATTTAGACCTCAAAATAATTCTTATATAATTTTGAGGTCTAAATTTTTTACAATAAATCTATAGCATTTTTTATTCTTGTTAAAGCTTCTTCAACCATAGACCTAGGACAAGCTAAGTTTATTCTTTGATACCCTTGTCCACCTATTCCAAATGAAGGTCCATTGTTTAATGCAACTTTAGCATTTTCTACTAAAAACTTGGCAACTTCATCATCACTTAATCCAAGTTCGCTAAAGTCTACCCATAATAAATAAGTTCCTTCTGGTTTTCTTACCTTTAACTTTGGCATGTTTTGCTCAATATAATTAACAGCAAAATCCATATTGCCTTCTAAATAATCTATAAAATCTGTTAACCATTCTTCTCCATGGTTATATGCGGCTTCTGTTGCAACTAAACTAAATGCATTGTTTCTTCTAATATCTATTCTTGCAAAAGCTGAGTCTAGTGCTTTGTAATCCTCTTCGTTAGGAAGTATAACTTGAGACATTTGAAGTCCTGCTATATTGAAAGTTTTAGTAGGCGCCATACAAGTAATACTGTTTTGTTCAAATTCCCTACATATTGATGCAAAAGGTATATGTTTATGACCTTTGAAAATTATATCACTGTGTATCTCATCTGAGATAACTTTTACATTATGATTAATACATATATCCCCTAATTGCTTTAGCTCTTCTTTTGTCCAAACTCTTCCAACTGGATTATGAGGGTTACAAAGTATAAATATTTTTACATCTTTTATCTTAGCTTCGATATCTTCATAGTCCATAACATAATTTCCATCTTCTAATTTCTTTAAAGGACTTATAACTAATTCTCTTTTATTATCTTTTACTACACTATTGAAAGGACTGTATACTGGTTCTTGTATCATTATCTTGTCACCTTCATTAGTAAGTTCTTGTATTAATATACTAATTGCAGGAATAACTCCTGGACTAAAAACTAGCCATTCACTTTTTATATTCCATCCAAATCTTCTAGCTACCCAATTTACTATTGATTGGTTATAAGAGTTTGGTCTAGTTGTGTATCCATAAATACCTTGTTCGAGTCTGTTTCTTAAAGCATCTATTATGCATGGAGCTGCTTTAAAATCCATATCTGCAACCCACATAGGAATAAGATCATTAGTTCCATATTTCTTATCCATTTCTGACCATTTAGCTGCAAAGTTATTACTTCTATCAATTATAGTATCAAAATTATAATTCATTATTTACTACCTCCAATAAATTCTTTATACTTACAATGTATAAGCAATATCTATGCCAAATCTTTTTAATCTAAATTACATTTTCAAAGCAAAGCTATATATACAGTAATTCCAACAAATAGTAAATAATTTATTTAATATATTTGTTATTTATCTTAATATTATTTATACAAATTTAAAAACGCCTTTTTTAATTTCTACTAAATAAATAAAATAGGTTTAATAGGTTAAACAATTCACCCCATTAAACCTTTTTGTTAAACTTCTTCTTTACATTATTTTAAATAAGTCTAACTAATTTTTTATAATTATAAGTTTTTACTATAATTATCATATGATTTCGCTATTTAACATCTTCATTTCAAAGTAATATGATATTAATTGAAATAAACACCTTTAAAATACAGAATCTGGAGTAGCTAAAGCTATAGAAAAATTTGTTTTAAGTTAAATAAAAACACTATTTAATAGTGTTTTTTATTTAACTTATGCTAACTCTTGTTTTAATGCTTCACTGTAATGGTTACAACTTTCATATCTGTAATTTTTCCCATTAGATACTAGCATTATAACTTGAATCATTGTAAATACAAGAGAAGTTCTTTTTTTATAAGCCATATATCTTCCATCCCAAGACTCACAATATTTTTCTTTAAATCTCTTTAGTCCTTCAAAAGAGTAAAAATATTGTCCATGAGAATAAATTTTAGCAGCCATTTTTTCTCTTAAAAATGAATATTTAGATCTTCCCACATTAGATAAAGGTGCCATTCCCATATTAAATCTTGAATATCCATGCTCTATCCCATATTTAAATAAATTTACAAATATAAAATCCATTATCCCATTACAGCTATCTTTTGAGAAACGCATTAAATCTATAGATAATGTTTTATTGCCATCATACATAGGCATTAAATTTGTAAATCCTTTAATTTCTCCATCTTTATTTTTTACTATAGCAATAGCATCTAAACTTAAATATTCTTCATCGAAGAATCCAACTGAGAATCCTTTTTCTGGTCTTCCTTCAAGCCATTCATCAGAAATATTTTTAATTTCTTCAAGAAAACTTTTACTAAATGGCGGATACACCATTTCAAATGTATATCCTTCTTTTTCAACTCTAGAAAGCGCATTTCTTACACTTTTCATTTTACGTCCTTCTAACGTAAACTCTTCTAAGTTTACAGATGCCTCTTCACCTAATTTAATAAATTCATATCCAGTTTCATGTAAATGAGGTATCATCTTTTCATCTATTGCTGTAAAAACAGGTATGTACCCATATCTATCAGACATTTCATAAAACTCTTGGATCGATTCAAAGAACTTGCTATCATCACCTACAAGGTTCCCAAGAACTACTAACTTATTTGCATATACTTGATATTGAAGCATAACATCTTCATCTTTATTCATATATACAAACTTATCATTTAAATTTACAAAGTGAATTACAGAGCTTCCATTATACTTTTTTAATATATTGTCTACTTTATCTTTACACTGATATAATTTAACTTTTTGAAAGTCATTCTTTTTATTTAAGTAATATAAAATAACTAAAAACGCTACTGCAATTAAAAATCCAATAGTACTTATTGCTCCAAATTTGCTTACTTGTTCAAAAGTATGGTAATTACTTAAATTAAATATAGAGTTGCTAGAAACTTTTAAATGAGTGTTGTTGTAAGCTATATATATATATAATCCTTGGAAAAATAATAATATTAATGAATTTTTTAGTATATCTCCCCATCTCATTACAAATCCATCTCTATAAAATTGGTTTTTACTAATTTTTAATACTACTCCTACAATAATTAGATATGTACTAACCTGATATTCAAATCTAATAATTAAAGATACAAGAATTCCAATTATAACTAATGCCATAGTTATCTTATACACATTTTTAGATTTAAAGCTTATTACTCTAGACATAGCAATTAATAAAAATCCAATTATAATAGAAAATCCACCAGACATACATGTAATTTTAAATCCTAAAATTTGATTTACTACATGTATTCTCTCTACCATACCAGGTATAGCTTGTGATGCTAAAAGTAATAATCCCGCAGAAAATACTAATATAATTAGTCCATAATGAGCAAATTTTGATGATACTATTGAAACTAAATACTTTTTATTTTTATCTACTTTGGTCCAAAGTTCAGATATATATAATAATAATCCTATAAGTAATGGTATTATATAGTAAGTTAATCTATATAAAAATATAGCTAATATTACCTTCTCTGATGCAACGCCTAGAGCATTAAGTCCTGTTAGTAAAGTTAAATCAAATGTACCTACCCCACCTGGAGACATACTTATTATCGCTACAGCTATAGCAGCTACAAATATTGGAAAAAATTGTGCTATCGATATATTTTCTCCTAATATTATCACTATTGAATACACTAAAGTTATAGTCGTAATCCATTCTAATAATGATATTCCTATTATTTTAAATGTATCTATAACATCTCTTCTTATCTCATTTTTATACTTTATATATCTTCCAACTAAAATCAATGTTAAAATCGGTAAATACATACTTATGCATATAGTTAACACATTTGTGATACTAATTTTACCAAGATTAAATTTCATCATTATTAGATATATAAAACATGTCATTGAAAATCCAGTTAGATTTAAAGCTACTACTTTGGATACCTCTTTGGCTAAATGTTTTTTGTCTTTAACATACGGATTGTAAAAATGACTTTTTAAAGCAATAGCACTGCTTCCTCCAAATCCAACAATACTAGATACAGAACTGGCAATCCATGAGTATTTATACAATTTTTTATTATCTAAGTTTATTCCAACTCTCTTCTTGATTATAAAATCATAAAAAGTTAAAGGTATATATGAAATTATGCCCAGCGAAATAATAATAAGTATATTTCCTAATGTAAGCTGATGTGCATAAGTATAAAATGTTTCGATGTTAAATCCGCTAATAATATTAGCTGACTCTTTAACTGTTATTCCTAAAATAATTACTACAAATAATATTTTTAATCCTAGTATTAGTCTATTTTTATTTGTTTTGATAACCATCACCTCTCTAATTTATTTTACTTTATCAAGTCTACCACATTACATTATGCTTTTTCGCTTTATTACAAATTTGTTATGTACATGTAACATTACTGTAAAACACTCTATATATTAAACATATTAATTCTTAATTCTTAATTTTTTTAAGTGATATTTCTTAATTTTTTCTTTAGAAATTATTCCTTATTTGCATCAAAATAAAAGTGCGCATATAAATATAATTTATATGCGCACTTTTATTTTATAGCTTATTTCCTTTTATATCGAATTTTCCTGGAATCGGATTATAAGATTCTATTTTTTTACCTGGACTATTTGGATCACAACTAATACCTAATAACTTATCTTCATCAACTATTATATACATAACTGTGGAATTGACTTTATCTCCTTTTTTAGAATCTAATGGATGTTTTTTTACAACCACTGTATATTTACTTAAATCGCTTAAATTATTATAATTAGGTTCAATTTTATACGCTATACTTTCTTCTTCAGATATATAATAACTCTTCTCTTCATCGAAACTTATAAGTCTTAAATCATTATCTTCTATAATTTTTTTATAATAGGCGGTGTAAGTACCCTTTGAGATATATTTGCTTCTATTGTCATATATGCACATAATAAAATACCTACTAATAGTCCTGATTTTAGACTTCTATATTTTGATTTTTCATAAGTGTCTAGCTCATCTTTCTTTATATATTCATAAAAATTTGTAAATGTTAACTGTATATAAGGCCCTACCCAAATATATGCTATTCCAAAGGTAAATCCAACTAAAAGCATCCATCCAATAAAACTTAATGAAAGTAATATATAGTCCCAAATATAATTTTTAATAATACTGATAGATTTTTTAATAGCTTCAATTAATGAAATATCTTGTTTATCTGCAACAATGTATTGAAGTTGTGAAAAAATTATAGAGAAAAATAAATTTGATATACTACTTATAAATGCAATCATAGTTAATCTTGTGTGACTATCTTTTACTAAAAATATTGGTATAGCTACAAAAGGAGCAGTCATAATAAAAGTTATACCCATCTGAAGCAATATAGCTCCATATGATTGATATAGTATATTAAATCCTTTTAAGACATCTTTTGCTTTGATTTTATCCCCTTTTATACAATCTAAAGATACTATATTTAATCCTACTACTAACGGAGTAGATACAAGCATTGATATGATACTTATAACCAATGTCATTCTATACGATGTGAAAATTTCTTCACTTAAAAACTGTGGTATAAACGTAATCATTCCAACTAATACAGTAGCTATAGTAATATCTATTTTATTATCAGCTAACTGTCTCCTAGCTTCTACTTTCATATCCACCCTTAATTCACTTTTATTCATTTTATTCCCCCCTGATTTGTTGCTATATAATCTATTTATTATAAATTATATATATTTTATGCTTAGCTTTAGTTACAACATCCTTACAAATATTAGCAAATAAAAACTTATCTGAAATTTATTTTCCATGTCTTTTTTACATTTTTAAAAAGATATTACCATAAATATTATGGTAATATCTCGAAATTCCTTTAATTTATTCTAATTTTTTGTCCTTAGTTCTTATATTCATTTAACAGTATTTGTTCCGTAAACACGTCTAAATCTGTTTTACTTTCTATTCCTGTGATTATTCCTGACTCAGAATATTGCCATCCAATATAATTTTCTCCCCATATAGGATTGCTTTCCGGATTACTTGTTCCGTATTGAGCTATCCACAAAGGATATCTTCCTAATCCAGATTCTGAATCTAAATTATTTTGAGCAAAATTAGTATATGTGTAAATAGCTACATCCAATCCACTTAATATTT
Source organism: Paraclostridium sp. AKS73 (assembly GCF_025671395.1). Taxonomy (NCBI): domain Bacteria; kingdom Bacillati; phylum Bacillota; class Clostridia; order Peptostreptococcales; family Peptostreptococcaceae; genus Paraclostridium; species Paraclostridium sp. AKS73. Next base: position 55,774 of record NZ_JAIXHU010000004.1, read on the forward strand.
TAACTTCCTCCAAAAACTCTATTGCCTGTCTAGATAGTTTTGATTTGCTTAACCCTCCTGTTTTTTCTAAATCTAAAACTAGCTTGCAGTCACATTTTAATTTCTTTATCGTACTTACAAAATGTTGAGCTTGTGCTTTAGGTGTTCCAGAATTTACAGGATTAAAAAAATGATAAAAACCTATCTTTAGTCCCTCTGCTCTTGCTTCATTATAGTAATCTCTAAATCTAGGATCTATATAATTAGTTCCTTCTGTTGCTTTTATATAAACAACTTGAATTCCACTATTAAAAACATCTTTAAAATTCACATAGCCTGTCCAATGACTGACATCAATACCTTTTAATTTATTCACATAAAACCTCCTTTTTAAAATTTCTCCAAGTAAAGTCCCCCTAATCTATATAATATTCAAAAAAATTTTTTATGTTCCTTTACATTAAATAATTTATAAAGTAAAAAAGTTTGATAGACTGTACTACTTATCTATCAAACCCTTTTGTTTTCTTCTAAAAATAGAATTCCTTTTTCTGTTATTACCGATCCACCTCGTCCAGATAAAATTTTTATAAATCCAAACTCTTGTAATTCTATTAATATACTTCTAATTTGTTGCTCAGTTAAAAATATCTTTTCTGCTAATGCATATTCATATATTTTCCTTCTTCCAATTCTCTGTTTTAAAACATATGCATTATTTATTTTCTCTAGTACAAATATATAATCTCTTAAATCTCTTTTTAAATTAGATATGTTTTGAATATCATTTTTCTTTGATAATTCTAAGCAATAATCTTTATGTTTTATTGACTCTAACATGTACTCAGGTAAATCATATACTTCTATTATACTTTTATCTAAATATGAACAATACTCTACTAAATTTCTTAATTCTCTTATATTTCCTTCCCAGCTATATGTTTTAAAAACCTCAACAAGTTCATCTGAAAGGCTAAATTTCACATCAAGATTTTTCTTAAATGATTCGAAAATTAAAAATACATCTTCATTTCGATTTCTAAGTGGTGCAATTTTTAATGGCAATACATTTAATCTATAAAACAAATCTTTTCTAAATTTATTTTCGCATACTAGCTTTTTTAAATCTCTATTGGTAGCTGCTATAATTCTTATATCCACATCTATAATCTTATCTGAACCAACTCTTCTAATTTGTTTTTCTTGAATTACTCTAAGAAGTGTAGCTTGAGAGTTCAAGTCCATTTCTCCTATTTCATCTAAAAAGATAGTACCTTTATTAGCTAATTCAAACAATCCAATTTTTCCACCCTTTCTAGCTCCTGTAAATGCCCCTTCATCATATCCGAAAAGTTCACTTTGTAATAATCCTTCTTGAAAAGTGCTACAGTTTACAGCTACAAACGGTCCTTGGCTTCGTCTTGACGCACTATGTATAGATTGTGCAAATAACTCTTTACCTGTACCACTTTCACCAATTATAAGAATAGATGAATCAGATTGAGCCATTTTATATGCAATTTTTTGTATTTTTTATAGAATCGCTACATCCAATTATATCGTCAAAATTATATTTACTTACATTCCCTGAGCTCATTAACTGAGCTCTTAACTTCGCTTGTTTCTTTTCAGCTTGATGGAATTTGGATACTTTTATTATAAATCCATTAAAAACACTTATATGCGTGTATTTAATCTCCATGTTTATATCTATATTATTTACTTTAATAAGTTTTTGAAAATATGGAACTTCTTTTTTAATTATTTGATCAAAATCTAGAGATTTTACATATTCACCTATATATTTTCCTATCATTTCATTTCCATTGATAGATAATATTTCTCTGGCTACGTGACTATAAAACTGCACTATACCATCATTACTAACTCCAATAATTCCATCGTCAATTGCAGATAATAAAAAATCAAATTGATTCTCTAATTTAGTTTGGGTTACTAAAAGCTTTTCTGTTATATAGCTAATTGGGACAATCTTATCCATAAATTTTTTTACTAAATCCTCTTGAATAAGACTTTCTAAATTGAGCTTCATAGCTATATCTGCAATAGAACTTAAATCTATTATTCTATATTCTAAATCTATAATCTTGCAATTTTTAGCTTCTATATTTAATTTTTCTCCTGGTGTAAGAACTATTGAGTTTTCTGGTATCTTTTTCATCTCAGGATAGCAAGGTATAAGATTTGGTATATCTACACCTAATCTACATATAATTGCTATTGTTTCTAATGCCATACTTTTTGATAAATTATAAACAAATACAGTTTCATTTTTATTTATCTTGCATATTTTTTCAAAACTTGATTTTTCAAAAGTTAAATTAGGTATGATTATCTGTGCATCTAAATTGCACATCTTTAAGATTTCTTCATATTTTAAATTTACAGAAAGAAGAATTAGTTTTTCTTCAAAGAAAGTAAATCCGCCCTCTTCAAAAGAATACAGGTTTATCTTTATACTGTCTCCTAAAAAATAATTTATTTGATTTGCATATATCTCTCCTGCATCTTTTTTTAATGTTACTATAGCTAATTCTCTTTTTTCATTTTTATCCCTCATATCTAATATTCTATAATCATTAAATAAATTATAACAATATCATATATAAATTGCAAAATATAGTAAAGAGAGATAAATTAGCTTTATCTCTCTTTACTATGTTTCTAATTACATTTTTTTATATAATCAACAATCTCTTTTGCTGTATCAATTAAGTAATCCCCTTTAAAGTAATTTAATTTAATTTCTTCAAAATTACCAATTGCTGACACAACTTTAGGAGTTTCTTCAAATACACCTAAAACATTCATATCTTTATCTAAAACTGCAATTGTGGGAGCTTTATAATTTTCAATTTTTAAAATAGGAGCTAAAAACTTTTTACCTCTTGTTATACTTATTACTGACATATTGAAATTCTGATTTAAATCGCAAAGTCTTTTAACTACACTTACATTAAGTTGGAAATCTGGACAAAAGATTTCACCTGAAACTAAAAAGTTTATTTCTTTATCAAAATTTTTAACCTCTTCTATTAAATCATTTGGTAAGTTGATGCGAGAAGTATTTTTTACTACTATAGCTCTTTCTTCTTTCGTTCCTACTCCTACAGCTGATTCAAAACTTACTCCTACTTCAAATAGCTCTTTGATGTTCATTCCATATTAATAAATCCTCCAATATATAATTTTTGTACTATTAATATAAAGCAATTACTATGCCAGTTTTTGAAGGCTTACATTAAATCTTATTTATAAGTTTCAACCTACTTAAAATATCACATTCTATAAATTTTTAATTTATAGAAACTAGTTAAATTTAATTTTTAACTTTGGTTTTATTGGTTATTATGGTTGTTATTTAACCCTGTTAACCCATTTATCTATTTCTACAAATGTCTCATTATAGGTTACTTGGCCTCCCATATCTGAAATTCCACTATCTGTTAAAACATTTGGATTACCATGTTTTTCCACCATCCAACATAAATTAAAATTATATCATCCCCTACACTATCCGTTATTTTAATTTGAACTTTTATACTTCTATTTTTACTAACTAATTTTACAATGTCATTTTCTTTAATATCTTCTCTATCTGCCATGTCTTCATTTATATAAGCTTTTGCTATTTCCTCTTTATCCATCATATGCTGACTAGAAATACTATCTCTACAGTGATTAGTTAGTAATCTATACTTATTTCTTTTCTCAGATTTTATATATATAGGAATTGGATTTACACCATCTAAGATGGCATCGTTTGAATATAGTTCAATTTTTTTTGATGGAGTGTCAAATATTTTTTCTTCCCATGCTATAGGATTATGTATAGTCAAATAATTGTTTTTTATTGTATCTAAATTTATATTTCTATCAAGTTCCACCAATGGCTTTATTACCTCGCATATATATTCTAACTTAGATACCATTGGATAATCTTTCATGTTTAAACGTTTTGCTAATTCCATAAAAAAATAATATTCATCCATTAGTTTATTTTGGGGATTTACTGCTTTTTCATTATATATAATATAAGGATTTGTCATTGATGAATATAATAAATCTTCACTCTCCAAAGTATTTGTACATGGTATAAATAAATCACACTCTTTTGCAGTATCTGTCATAAACATATCGAAACATACTTTGAAATCTATATAATTAAAAGCTTGTTTTATATCTACTACATCAGCTAGTTGATTCAATAAATTACTCTTTGTTATAACTGCCATTTTGATAGGAGTTTTACTATTCATAGCTTCTTTTATAAACTTACTAATGTGGCTAGTGTAAAAAAATCTATTATCACAATAATCCTCACTATTAAATGGATCTGTATTTAAAACTGATGGATATACTTTGTTTGCATAATTAATACCTCCACCAGCAAATCCTACTTGCCCAGTTATAGCCCCTAAAGCATCTATAGCTCTTATATTATTTCCTCCATTTTTATATTTTTGTATTCCATACCCTATATATATAGTAGAGTACTTGTCTGTATATAATTCTACTAATTCTTCTACTATATTCATCTGTACTCCACATTCATTTAATAATTCATCTAAATCTAAATTAAGTATATAGTCCTTATAGATATCAAATCCTACTACGTATTTATCTATATACTCATTATCACAAATTCCTTTTTCTATTATAATTTTTGTCATAGCCATAGCTAATGCTCCATCTGTACCCGGATTTATTCGTATATATTTATCTGCAATTTTAGCTGTATCTGTATATATCGGATCTATAACAACTACCTTTACTCCTTTAGCTTTTGCTTTTTTTATCATTTGAAATGTATGTATTGTAGTATATGCTGGATTTTTTCCCCATATACAAATACTTTTACTATTTAAAATATCTTCTAACGAATGACTTTTAGATGTTCCATAATCATATTCTTGTGCTTTTATTCCAGCACTCCAACAAGGGCCTCCCTTGCTTTTACTTACTCCTCCATAAAAATTAAAGAAGATATCACCTATGTCTTTTAAAACTGAACCACTTCCGTATTGAGTGTAATATAATATAGATTTTGATGAGTATTTATCTTTATATATCTTTAGTTTTTTGGCAATTATATTTATAGCTTCTTCAAAACTAATTTCATTCCAAACTCCATCTATTTTTATTAACGGATTATATATTCTATCTGGGTTATTTAATCTTTTTAAATGAGATCTTCCTTTATTACATATAAATCCTTTTGTATAGGGATGATTTTTATCACCCTCTATTTTTATAACTTTTTCATCTTCTACATATACATTAAACTTACAACAATCAAAACAATCTAGCGTACATCCATGACTTAAAATTTTCATTAATAACTCCCATCCCTCTTATTTATTTTGATAAATAATATTTTCTTTATAGATAATAATATAAACATCTATACACACAATCAATACTTTATATACTTAATTTGCATAAATTTTTAGATATGATATAATGTTAGACAATTTAACCAAAATGTAGATAACTTTTATGAGGTGATAATATGGAATTTTTAAGAATTCAATCTGAGAATAATAAATATTGGAATGAAATAATGGAGATGTATAATACAAGCTTTCCATTATTTGAACAAAGAACTTTAGAGGATCAAATCTTAGCTTTACAAGATGAAAAATATTACTGCATGGCACTTTGTGAATCTGATTCACTAATTGGACTTTTATTTTATTGGGATTTAGGCAAATTTGTATATATAGAACATTTTGCAATTTCTTCAAATTTAAGAGGTAAAAGTTATGGCTCTAAAACTATTAAAGAGTTTTGTAAAATTAATAAAAATGTAATTTTAGAAATAGATCCACCTTTGGATGATGTATCTATTAAAAGATTAAATTTTTATTCAAAATTAGGGTTTAAACTACAAGAATTTGATCATACGCATCCATCATATAGAAAAGATACACCTGCTCATGAACTAAAGATCATGACTTATCCAGATGATATAAATAAGTCTGAATTTAATAATTTTAGTAATTTTTTAACTAATATAGTAATGAAATACTCTGAAATATAAAAATAGGTACATGCTAGCATGTACCTATTTTATTTATTTTCTACTAGTCTATCAATTATACTAACTAAATTAGCAATTTCCGGTTTAGTTATTTGTTCATCTGCACCTATAGATTTTCCTTTTATTCTCATTTCTTCGCTTATCAATGAAGAGAACAGTATTAAAGGTATATCTTTAAGCACACTATCATCTTTTACAAGTTTTGTTAATCTATGTCCATCCATTAATGGCATTTCAATATCTGAAACTATGCATGAAACATGGTTTTTAACAGGTTCTCCGCAAGTCTTAACTTCTTCTAAGTATTCCCATGCCTCTTGTCCATTATCAACTTTTATTGTGTTTTTGTATCCCGCTTTGTGTAAACATTCAACTATCATCTTAGAAAGTAACATTGAATCTTCTACTATTAGTATAGTTTTGTCATTTTCTTTACGTTTACCTAATCTATCTATTTCTTCATATTGAATACTTGACTCAGGACTTATTTCTGCAATAATTTTTTCAAAGTCTAGTATAGTTATAAGTCTATCTTTATATTCTGCTATACCAGTTGAAACTCCTTCGTCTCCACCGTAAATTACTTTATCTGGTTTTTTTATATCTTGCCATGAAACTCTAGCAATACCTACTACAGATTCAACATGGAAAGCAAAGTTTAACTTATTGAAATGAGTTACAATAAATATATCATTATTTTTATGTTCTCCCTTAGGCAAGTTTAAATACCTACCTAAATCTATAACTGTTATTATTTCATTTCTAGGCTTAAATACACCTTCTACTAATTCATGTGAATTAGGCATTTGTTTTACTGGTTGTGCAATCATTATTTCTCTAACTTTTGCTACATTTATACCAAATAATTCACCTGCTATAGTAAACTCCATAATTTCAAGTTCATTTGTTCCCGACTCTAAAAGAATTTTTGTTTTACTAGTATTCTCTGAAACGCCCATAGTTACCTCCCGATTTTTATTTTCAACTATAAAATATACTTTCTATATATACGGAAGATTCTTTTAAATCTAGAGATACGTATTTACCTATATTTATATATATACTATTAAAAATATTATATATATTTCAAATAGCTATAATTATTATTATAATTATTAACACTCCACTTAAATTATCTACTAGTGATGAAGGATTTAAATAAAAATAAGGATTAATCCAAAGCTGCTTATTTTATTTTCTTTTTATTTCCTTTTCTAAACCATTTAAATAAAATAAATTTAGTTTAAACTCTAAATCTGAAATTCTATTACTTTTAAATAAACTTTCTAAGTCATAAAGTCTTTGATATTTTGTTGTTTTTCTTCAGTTGTATTACAATTGTTAATCTCATCTTTTAATGATTTATTCTCTTTAATTATTTTGTTAATTATTTGCTTTATATCTGGTATTTTTTCTTCTATTAAAGCAAGTTCTTTTGAAGTTAAATTTTGATTCTTCAATAACTTTATTGCTATAACCTCAATCTTTTTATTTTCTATTTTTATTGTATTTGAAAATTTTTCAACTTCACTTAAAGCTCCTAATTTTAACTTCACTTCAACTTCCGATATTAACCCCTTTTTCCCCATAATCTTTACATTATTTATCCCTCTATTGATTAAATCTTTTCTTTCTTCATCTGAATTACAATTTTTTATTAAAATCTTTAATTGTTTTATATCTTCTTTCAATTTTTCAGCTAATTTTTTTATATCAGGATATTTAAGGTTTATAAATTTTTCTTCTGATTTATTTATACTTTCTCCACTTATAATTTTCATCGCTATTAAGGTTGCTTTTTGCAATTCGTCTTTAATTCTAATTACTATAGCTTCACATTCTTGGTTTGGAGTTTTAATTTGTTGTTTTAACTGTTCTTTATTACCTATAGCCATATTTGTTTTATTTCCTACATCATAAGAATTTTTATTTATATTAATCATCAGTTCACTCCTAAATATGATAATAATTTATAATCATATTGTTTATATACGGATTAAATAATTTATAGCTAAGTTAAATCCTCCAAAGCTAGACAATATAAAGTTATTAATTTATAATAATTTTATATTTAAAGTAATTTACAAGTTAATAACTTTTCATATATAAGTGCTTTTGTAGAAAGGATATACTATGAATAAAATAGGATTAATATTAGAGGGTGGCGGTATGCGCGGTATATACACCGCTGGAGTATTAGATTTTTTATAGAAAAAAATATAGAAGTTGATATAACAATCGGTGTATCTGCTGGTAGTTGTCACGCTTCTTCATATTTATCAAAACAATATAAAAGAGCATATAATGCTACTGTAGACTATATAAACGATAAAAGATATCTAAGTTTTTCTAATTTAATTAAAACTGGATCAATCTTTGGTATGGATTTTATGTTCAATAAAATTCCTAATGAACTAAATATCTATGACTATGATACTTTTGCCAAATCTAAATCTAAATTTGTAGTGGTTGCTACTAATTGTGAAACTGGATCTCCAGAATACTTTGAGTTAAAAGATTTGAAAAAGAAATAATTTATATGCAAGCATCTTGCTCAATACCTATGTTTGCAAATATAGTAGAAATAGATGGTTTTAAATTGGTGGATGGAGGTGTATCTGATTCCATACCTATCGAATACGCTTTAAATCAGGGTTATAAAAAAAATATAGTTGTTTTAACTCGAGATATTACTTACACAAAAAATAAGCAAAAATTTCTTCCTATCGTAAATAAAAAATATAAGAAATACCCAAATCTCGTTAAAGCAATTGAGAATAGACATTTAAATTATAACAAAAGTCTTAATTTAGTAAATAAATTAGAAAAAGATGGGGACGTTCTAGTTATTAGACCTAAAAACCCAGTTAATGTTAGCCAAATTGAAAAGAATGCTAAAAAACTTACAGCGTTATATGAAGAAGGATATGATAATGCTAAGGAGTTGTATGATAAAATTTTAGATTTTATAAAAAAATAACTGAACTTACTTACGTAAGTTCAGTTATTTTTATTTAATGTTACATTTCAAAATCTTCTGTATCAAATAACATTTTTCCATCAAAATACTTATCTTTCTTATCTTGATTATTTTTTAATTTAAACTGACCGATAAGATCTCTTAGCATATTAGCTTGGCTTGATAGTTCTTCACTTGCTGCAGCACTTTCTTCAGAAGTTGCTGAGTTTGTTTGAACTACCACTGAAATTTGTTCCATTCCAGTGTTTACTTGATTTATATGCTGAGCTTGTTCATTACTTGCATCTGCTATTTCTTGTATAACTTCAGATGAAGTCTTCGCTCCATTAACAACTTCTTCAAGAGATATTGCTGTTTCTGATACAATCTTTGATCCATTTTCTATCGCTAGTAAAGATCTTTCAATTAGCTCAGCTGTATCTTTTGCACTTTGTGCAGATTTTTCTGCTAGATTTCTAACTTCATCTGCAACTACTGCAAATCCTTTACCTGCTTCTCCAGCACGAGCTGCTTCTACTGCTGCATTCAATGCTAAAATATTAGTCTGGAATGCTATATCATCAATATTTTTAATTATATCTCCAATTCTATTTGAAGTACTGCTTATTTCATCCATAGCAGTAATCATCTCTTGCATTTGCTTTTTACCTTTATCCGTAGCAACACTTGATTTTGTTGATATAGCCTTAGCTTTTACTGCATTTTTAGCTGTTTGCTGAACTTGTTCAGATACTTCACTTATAGTTGCAGAAAGTTCTTGAATAGAACTAGCTTGTTCTGTTGCTCCTTGAGAAAGAACTTGAGCTCCTTCTGATAACTGTATTGAGCTCATTGCAACTTGTTCTCCAGCTATACTTATTTGGTCTAAAGTGCTATTTAAACTATCAATAATTTTATTTACAGCTACTAACATAGGTTCAAAATCATTTATAAATAAGCGATTTAACTTTTCATCATTTGTATCTAAATCTAAATTTCCATTGCTTATTTCTGTTAATATATACATTAACGTACTAATCATTTCACTCATATCAATAACTATTTCATTTGTAGCACTAGCTAATAATCCAATTTCATTTTCTTCATTTATTTGTGGAGTTTCTGAGTTTAGATCACCTTCTGCTAATTTTTTAAGTCTTTCACTGCAAGCTTTTAATGGATTTCCTATCTTATTAGCAAACTTTATAGCTGCTATAAATGATACTATAGTAAATATTATTGCTAATCCAATAGTTGTACCAATTGAAGTATATACTGGACCAAGGAAATCTGCCTTATTAGTCATTATTCCTACTCCCCAACCATTAGTATCATTAACAGGAGTATATGCTAGCAACCATTTTTCTCCATTTAACTCTACATCAACTTTTCCAGTTTTTCCTGATATAAGATTTTTATCAATTTCTGCAAAAGCTTGTTCTTTAGGGTTTGTTTGAGCTTCTTTTATAGAATTTTTAACAGCTACAAGTTTTTTATCTTTATGTGCTATTATAGTTCCTTGACTATCTATTAAATAAGCATAACTATTTTCACTTATTTTTATGTCATTAACTATATCATTTAAAAAATCTTTATCTACGTCAAAAGTTACTATACCTACAATCTTACTTCCTTGTACTCCATTTTCCCAAATAGGTGCTGAAACTACCATTGTAAGATCTCCTGTTACTTTACTTACAACAGGACTACTCATATATGCATCTCCTTGCATAGATATTTTAAAGTAATCCCTAGATGAATAATCTTTTCCACTAAAAAGATCTTTTCCATCTGCATATATAATTTGTCCTAGAGTTAAACCTGTAAGTTTTTCTTGTCGTGTAATAATATTTTGCTTCTCCTCAACACTTACCTTAGGATCTGAAAGCTCTTTTATTATCCCCGTTTGTATTGTAGCATCTTTAAGATTTTTTATTTTGCGTAACTGTTTGCGATGCTTCTTTAGTAATTTCTGCAACTGAATTTGCTAAAATCTCATTCGAAGTTTTATAGTTTAAGTAACTCGTAATTGATCCTAACAATAAACAACAAACTACTACTACACATACTATTATAAAAGTAAGTTGAGTTTTTATACTTTTGTTTTTGTACTTCATATTCGTTTTCATTTTTGATTTCATACAATTATTCCTCCTTTTTAACTTTATTTGTTAACCTATAATTTACATTAACAACTTTTCAACAACCATTTTTTAACATTTAACCTGTAAAATATCCTACTTATAATATTACGAACCATCGATGATTTTCTTTAATACTAAATTCAATAATTCCTCATTATTTTTTATAATTATTTCATCATCTTTATTCGATATTTTTCGTATATTTAATTAAATTTTTTAACACATTTTAAATAATTTTGAATAATATATATTAGGGATAACTATTATCCCTAATATATATATAAAGGTGATAATATATGACATGTAGTAATAATTCATTTAAAAGAGAAATTTCTATCCCTTATGCTTTGTATCAATCTGAATTAGGAAGATATTTTATAGGTCAAACTCCAACATTAAATCCAACAGGAGTAAATACTACAGCTATAGCTGCATTAGTTAACCCAACTACATCTGCTAGAAATTTATTTGTAGATGTAATAACTATAAAAAATCCATCAGGTGCTGCAGTAGATGCTGCTTTCTACGTTAATTCTACTTTGCCAGCTGGAATGAGTACTAGTAATCTAGTGAACGTAACTAATTTAACTATTAATCCACAGCCTATTCCTTATGGACAAATACAATATTTAGTTGATGCTGCTGTACCTACTGGTGTACCAATTTTTTCTAGAATAGTAGGGCCTGTTTCAACAGAAATCGTAGATGGCGGTCAAATAATAATTCCTCCAGGTCAATCTCTAGTTGTTTATTTGACTGGATTGACTACTACTTCAGATGTTGTAGTTGCTTTTGGATGGTGGGAAGAGTATCCTTATACTTGTAAATACTATTATCATGAGCATACTTGCTAATTTTATTTTTTAATTAAATCTAACTAAAGGCACTCTTATTAAACTAAGGTCAGAGTGCCTTGATTTATGTTATAATGAAAACATTATACATAGGAGGTACAGTATGAAATCAGCAAAATATTATATAGAAAACCTAGATATGGCACCTCATGTTGAGGGTGGTTACTATAAGGAATCAGTAGTTTCAAAAGATTTATTTAGAGATAATAAAAATTTATTTACTAGTATATACTTCTTGCTTGAAACTGGAGAAGTATCTAATTTTCACAGACTAAAGTCAGATGAAATGTGGTACTATCATGACGGACAACCCCTTACTATATATATGATTACTCCAGACGGTGAGCTAATTACTAAACAGTTAGGACTAGATGTTGAGAACGGAGAATTTCCACAAGTTTTAGTTCCTAAAGGATATATATTTGGATCTTCAATGAATAATGATGGTTTTGCATTAGTTGGATGTATGGTAGCACCTGCATTTACATTTGAAGACTTTGAGTTATTTGAAAGAAACGAATTATTAGATATGTATCCTCATCTTGAAGATATAATAATAAAATTAACTAGATAATAAATTATGCCTCAATAGTGATTTTATTAATTCACCATTGAGGCATAATTTTCTAGAATATACTTATATATACTAACGCTCCTGCAATTGCGCCTACTATTGGACCTACTATTGGTATCCATGCATAACCCCAATCAGAATCGCCTTTATTTGGTACAGGCATTAAATAATGCATAAGCCTTGGCCCCAAATCCCTAGCTGGATTTATAGCATATCCAGTTGGTCCTCCTAAGCATAAACCTATTGCTCCTACTATCATCCCAACTACTATTGGCTGAATCCCCTCAGCAAGCGGGGATTGTCCTATTCCTAATATTGCAAAAACTAGTACAAAAGTACCTACAATCTCAGTAATAAGGTTTATTTTTGTGTTTCTTATTTCTGGTCCTGTACAAAATACAGCTAATTTAACTTCCTTATCTTCTGTTTTTTCAAAATGATTGTAATAACAAATAAGAACTAATAATGATCCTATAAAAGCCCCTATAAGTTGAGCTACTATATACATAGGTACATTTTCCCATGGAAAGCTTCCAATAACGGCAAGGGATATTGTAACTGCAGGATTAAAATGAGCTCCAGTAACGCTTCCAAATATAAAAACTGGAATTGCTACTGCTAAAGCCCATCCTGTTGATATCACTATCCACCCTGAGCCATTTCCTTTAGTCTTATGAAGTATTACGTTTGCTACAACTCCATTTCCTAATAATATTAGCAATAAAGTTCCAACTAGCTCTCCTAAAAATACTGAAATATCCATTTATTACCTACCTTTTTTATAGTCTCTAAAATGCAGCTTTAAATATCTCTATTATGTCATTTTTATTTCCTTTTCTAGGATTACTGAATGCATTGCCATCTTTTAATGCCATTTCTGCCATATATTCAAAATCCTCTTCTTTAACTCCCATTTCTTTTAAGCTTGAAGGTATCCCTATGTCTTTAGATAACTTAAACATTGCATTTATTGCTTTTTCTGCAGCTTCCACTACTGATAATCCATCTATATTTTCACCCATGAACTCAGCTATATCGGCAAATTTTTGAGGGTTAGATATTACATTGTATTTTTCAACATGAGGAAGTAACATTGCGTTTGCAACTCCATGAGGCATATCATATAATCCACCTAGTTGGTGTGCCATAGCATGAACATAACCTAAGTTTGCATTGTTAAATGCCATACCTGCTAATAATGAAGCATATGCCATGTTTTCTCTTGCAACTAGGTTTTCACCTAATGCAACAGCTTGTCTTAAATTTCTTGATATTAATTTTATAGCTTGAATAGCCGCAGCATCAGTTACAGGATTTGCATCTTTTGATACGTAAGCTTCTATAGCATGAGTTAATGCATCCATTCCTGTTGCAGCAGTTAATCCCGCTGGTTTTTTAACCATTAATTCCGGGTCATTGAAAGAAACCAATGGTAAGTTTCTCCAACTTACTATAACATATTTCACTTTAGTTTTAGTGTTAGTTATAACACAGTGTCTTGTAACTTCACTTGCTGTTCCAGCTGTAGTGTTAACAGCAACTATTGGTGGTAATGCATTTGTTAAAGTTTCTATACCTGCATATTCATAAAGATCTCCTTCATGAGTTGCAGCTATTCCTATTCCTTTACCACAGTCATGTGCACTTCCCCCACCAACTGTTACTATCATATCACAATTTTCTTCTTGATATATTTTAAGACCATCTATAACATTAGTATCTTTAGGATTTGGTTCTACTTGATCATAATATTCAACTTCTATTCCAGCTTCTAATAAAGATTTAACTGTTAATTCAACAGCTCCACCTTCCATATGTCTTAAAAAGTTATCTGTAACTATTAAGGCTTTTTTCCCACCTAATATTTTACATCTTTCCCCAACTAATTTTACACATCCAGCTCCCATAAAGTTAACGCTTGGTACTAAATAATCATACATTCTCATTTGTCATTTCCTCCGATTAATTTTTGTTGTATTATTAAATCTAAATGCCTACTTGTTAAATTCATCTATTGCTGCTTGAGCTATAGCCATGTCTTCTTCTACAGTTCCTCCACTTACTCCAACTGCACCAACAACTTTACCATCAACTATTACAGGAAATCCCCCTCCAAAAGGTACTATTTTACAGTTGTTTGTAAGTTGAAGCCCGTAAAGACTTTGTCCTGGTTGAACACACTCTGCAATACTATGACTTCCTTGCTTTAAACAAGCTGCTGTATAAGCTTTGTTTATTGCAATATCTATACTAGTTATAAATGCTTCTTCCATTCTGTGCATTAACATTAAGTTTGCACCTGCATCTACTGCTGCAAATATTACTGGGACATTCATTTCTTGCGCTTTTTCTTCTGCTGCTTTTGCCATTTCTTTTACTATATCTAAGCTCAATTCTTTTATTTCATTTAATTTTTTCATAACTAAAGCCTCCTAAGCTATTTTAGTTTTTTACTATTTAAATGGTATTCCTTTTACTAATCTGCCTGCATTTGATCCTAAACTTCTTAAAGTATTAGAACTATCATCAATATGAGCAATAAATAAAGGTTCATTTTCTTTTAACTTATTTAAAGTTAATGTAACTTTACCAGTTTTATCTATACCTATGCCTACTGATAACCTAGAAATTTGAGATGCAATATAGCTTAATTTTTCTGATATAAGAGATTCTTCATTTTCTAATACTTTACAAGGAATTCCTTCTTCTTCTATACCCCATAAAATTTCATCTATATTTTTTAAATCTTTAAGTTCTTTACAAAGGTACATATATATTGTTGGTGTATTGTGATTAAAACCTTTAGTTAACATTACCTTTTTCTCCATTTCCATTAAAAGCTAACACAAGCCCTGTAGCTACTGCATTTCTAGGTCCTTCTGTTCCTCTAATGTTCCCTCTTCCCGCTACTACTCCATATTGAGATAATGAGTTAGTTACTAATTGAGGAACTTCAAAATCTAATGATGATCCACCAACTAATACAACAAATTCTATATCTCTTATATTTCCTGTAGGTGATACTATTGTCAGTGCCCTTATACAATTAGTTACAAATACTTTTTCTTTAGCAGACTTTCTTATATTTTTAATTTTTTCTATAGAATTTTGCCCCTCAATAGGTACAATTTCTCCATTTTTTAATATTACTACTTTTGCAAAAACTGAAGAATCTAATGATTTTTACGAAAACTCTACGGTCCCATCTTCATGCCTTATATGGAATAAACTTTCAACTTTAGCAAGTGGATATTTTTTTATATCTTCTGCTAAGGTAAAATCTTCAAGTCCTAATTCAGACTTTATAAGCATAGTTACCATATTCCCTGCACCAGCTAGATGTATTGAACATATTTCACCTTGCTTATTTATTATTGATGCATCTGTTGAACCCGCTCCCATATCTAAGATTGCAAGTGGAGTGCTACTTCCTGGAGTTGTTAAAGCTCCTCTTATAGCCATATCAGCTTCGACCCCTCCAACCTCAACTAAAACACCTAATTTTTCTTGTAATTTATCAGCTATCATTTGCATTTGAAGTTTGTCAGCTTTAACCATCGCAGCTATTCCAACTGCATTTTCCATTGAAAACTCCTCAGCTATCCCACCTTTTACCTTTTGTGGTATAAATGTGTCAACTGCTAATAAATCTTGTATAGTAATATCTGCTATTTTTTGTTTAGTAAGATTTGCCATAACTTGTCTTACTCTTTCAAGCATTCCACCTGCATTTGTTCCAGGTTCCCCTTTTACATCTTGTATAGGAACACATAAACCAACTGCATCCATAATATTTTTGGCTCCGTGTTCTACATCTACAGCCTCTTTTCTTTTTAGTCCATTTATATGAATTTTCCCAGCAGGTATAACTTTTTCTTGAACATCTCCTTTTGGAGTTTTTATTACTACTGCTGACCTATTTCCTATTAAGGCTCTAGATATAGGAACTATCATTTTAGTTTCTTCTGAAGTTAATTCAAAAACTGTTGCGATTCCGTATGGATTTGATAAAGTTTCAATAACATCTCCTTGTTTTGCAACTTCTACCGCTGCCTTCATTCCTACTGAAACTTTTTCTAAGAGCATGACTTCATCAACTATTGGTATTTTCTTTTCTATCCTATTATTTATTAAAACCCCATCGTCCCTTTGAACAATTGCTGCTTGTATATTTATTCCCTTTTTAGTTGCTGCATTTATTCTTGCTGAAGCTTCTAAGAAATTAACTCTACTTAAAATAAGTGGAATAAATTGTTCATCTTTTACTTTCTCTACATCTAATTTATCTAAATCTTCTATATAGATAGTTTTTCCTATACCTAGCCCCACTCCACCTGGAGTAGATGGATTATGACCTATCATTGTAGATTCTGTTATAATTGTTTCAGTAATAGTTTCCATAGCAACATCCCCGATAACAGGAGCTGCTTCGTTTATTCTTACCAAATCTAAATCTTCAAGTTTTAGATTTACTTTATCTAAAGCTTGTTTTAAGGAGGAAAAGACTCCTTCTATATTTTCTTCAGTTCCCTTTATTCCTGTTGTTGGAACTATTCCACTTGAAAGAAATTTTATCTTTTCATTTTCAACTTTTGCTAATACCACTTCTGTTGTAGCATTACCAATGTCTACACCTGAGATTATCTTCATTAACTTTTCTCCTTAAATTCAAAGCAAATTACTCTTGTCTTAATTTTTTTCTTTCTTCGTAAACTTCGCTAGCTTCTCTTATAAATTCAGCATTAACTTTCGCTCCATATACATTTTCAACCTCATCAGCTATAGCTAGGAGCTCTTCTTTTGTTGATCTATATGGTCTTAATGCATTATATATTTCAATTATTCTATCATCAGGAAAGTTTATAAGCTCGGCTGCTCTTCTAAAGTTTCTCGCAATAGCATTTCTATTCATATCTTCAGCAATTTGAGCTTGCATTTCCAAAGTTTCTGGAGATATTCTAACATCTTCTGGTTTAATCTCTCCGTTTAGTACATTTTCCAAAGTTATTTCTTGCAAACCCTTTCCAGTAGGTGTCTTTATAACATCAGTTCTTTTTCTAGCTAAAGGGTAGTCGTGAGAATTCATCTTTTTTTGTTCCATAAAAATTACTCTCCTTCAAATTAAAATTTCACATCTATTTGTATAGGTTTTGCTCCAACCTCTACATATTTAGTTTCTTTTATATGGAATAAAGCTGCTTTTGCCATAAATTTAGGTCTAACCATTTGATCATTTTTAGTTGGCACTGGGTTAGGAGATTCTCCCTTAGCATATTTGGCTGCATTTTTTCCTATCAATCTATATATATCTAATGTTAATAGCGGTGCTTGAGGAAATAATTCTAAGTTATTTAACGGTAATAAGTCCTTTTGATGAATAACCGTTGTTCCTTTTGACTGTATACCAATTCCTATTCCTGACCCACTTATTTTTGCTGCATCATTTGCTATAAATGAAACATCTGATGTTCTTATAACTCTAACAAGTCTTGCCTTTAACCCTTCTTCCTCTATACCTGCGATAAGTTCGGTCAATATATCACTATGTGAAGTATCCACTAATGTCTTGCTTTGAAATTTTAGAAATGCTGGTGCTAATCCTATAACAACTTCATCTACATTAGTCCCAACTTTTGCATTTCCAGTTTCATTAAGTTCAAGTGCTTTAATTTCGTATTGATTCGCTATATTTTCCATATCCTTCACCTCTCACTTATTTTATATCTTCTGGTTTTACTACGTTAGGTATATTCTTTATTTCTTCCCATCTTTCAGGACTTATTCTATATCCTGTTCCTGGGCCTTTATAATCATTTTTATCGTTAACTGCACTTATAACATCAAAGTTTGTATTTAATATAGCTGATGTTTGTAAGTAATCCCCTGTTACTCTTTGCTTAAGCATGTTCAATATGTTGTTTGCTATATCATCAAATCCATTAACACTTAATGCTTTTACTACGTCAAGACCTACTATTCTTCTATTTAACATTTCTTCTGCTGCCTTTAAATCTTCTACTATATTTCTTTCAGGCATGTCTTTACTTCCATGAGCATAAGTTGCAGCTTCAACCTCTTCATCTGTTATAGGTGGGAATCCTAATTCTTTAAATACAGCTTGTATTGCTCTTGCAGCTTTATTTCTTATTGCAATAGTTTCTGCTTCTGATACTGGTCTTAATCCACCATCTACCATTAAGTCTCTTTGTAACACGTTGTAATCATCGAAATCTTCAGCATCAAAGTTTGAGCCTGCAAACATATTATCGTAGTTTGGAACTGCACTATATCCAGAGAATATAAAATCTGTTCCTGGTAACATTTGCATTAATGTTCTCGCTGTTCTTCTTATATCTGAATGTGAAAAAGTTTGGTCATTTCCAGAAGCAACCTCTATATCAAGCATCGATGCTATTAAGTTTTCAGCTAAAACAGCTCTTATTCCTGACGGAACTGCACCTGTCATACCTATACAACTTACTGCTCCATTTTGAAGACCTTGGACTCCAGCTCCTTTAGTTATATATATACATCTCGCCTCTAGATAAAGCATTGATTTTCCTTCTGAATATCCCATTAATGCTTCTGAACCTGTACCTGATGTAAACCTCATCTTAAGCCCTCTTGATGCATACGCTGATGCTAGGAAAGCTTTTGACCATGGAGTATCATCTCCATCTGTAAATACAGGTTCTGTTCCATATACTGAAACTGTTTCTGCATAACATGTAAGTCCTCTCATTCCAAGGTCAAGTTCAGTGGCTTCTTCAACTGAACATTGAGTTAAGACCCCAGGACGTCCTACTTGAGCTCCAATTAATAGTGATAATGCATTAAATGGTGCGTATCTAACGATAGCAACTGTAGTTTCCTGTTCAGAGAACCCTCTTAATCCAGCTTCTGCTGCATCTGCTGCAATTTGAACAGGGTTATCTTTTAGGTTTGTAACATGACATTGATTTGAAGGAGTTTTTCTAGCTCTCATTTTTTGAAGTGCAAGCATCATTTCAACAACATTCATATGAGAAACTACCTCCACTACTTTAGCAGGAGTTATGGCTGTTATTATCTCAACTATTTCATCTCTACCAATATTTATATCAACAAGCTTCTTGGCTATTTCTAAAGAATCAATTTTCATAGCTTCTTCAGCTTTATTTAAGTTGATTGCATAGTCAGCTATGAATCTATCTATCATATCAAAATCTTCTCTTTTTACACTATCTAGCTCTAATACTTTTCCATTTTCAATCTTTATAGACGGTTTGGGATCGTTAGGACTGTGCATTGCTACTAATCCCTCTTCTGGCCATTCGCCTATAATACCATCTTGATTTACAGGACGTTGTGATAAAACTTGGAATCTTTTTGATTTCACTTATAGTTCCTCCCTTTAATTCAAATAAAATTGTTGGCTTTTGTCGTTAAATAAATATTAATATATATTCACATTTATTCCATTACAAATTCTTGCTATCTTATTGGATTTTATTGTTTAATTTTTATCAATTTTAAATAGTACTTTTTTATTTTATAAAATAAAAAATACTATTTTTATTAATTAAATAGTATTTTTTTATACTTTCGTTCGGTATATTAAATTTTATTCTATAAAATTATATTTTAAAAAGCACTTTACCAGTAATTAATTTTAATTATTGGTAAAGTGCTTTTTTACTTAGATCTATATAATTCTCTATACTTTTTTGGAGTAACTCCCTGTAATTTTTTAAATACCCTTATAAAGTATCCACAATCCTCAAACCCTAAGTCAATAGATATATTTGTAATAGGAATGTCCGTAGTTTCTAAAATTTCTTTAGCTTTATTTATTTTTTTATCATTAACGTATGAAATAAAATTTATACCTACTTCTTTTTTAAATACTTTACTAAAATAGCAAGGGCTTAAATTACATATAGAAGCAGCCTTTTCTAAGCTAACGTTTTTCCCTAAATTATTATTTATGTACTCTATAGATGAATTAATTGATAAATCTCTTTTATCTTTTGAATATCCCCCTATTTGTAACTTATTGTTAGTTTCTAGATTAACAATAGATTTATTAACAATATTTATTAGATCAATTGGTTTAATAGGCTTTAATATGTAGTCATCTATACCTTCAGTTAATAATTTATGCATTAATTCAAAATCATCATATACCATCATTATAACTATTTTACTTGTATTTTGCTGCTTTATTGCCTTTGCAGCTTTTATACCATCTATACCAGGCATCTTAGCATCCATTATTATAATTTCTGGATTAAACTGTTTATCTAATTCTATTGCCTCTTTTCCATTTTTAGCTTGAGCTATAATTTTAATATTTTCACATTTATTGATAATTATACTTAAAGCGTCTCTTTCTAATTCTTCATCGTCAACGATCATTATCTTAACCATATATCCAACTCCTAGCTATATCTATTTAAAATAGTTATTTTTACTAAAGTTCCAAAATTTTCTGTACTATTTATTTCTATCTTATAATTTTCTTCATAATAGTACTGCAACCTCTTATTAACCCTTTTTATTCCCATACTATCCATATCCGTATAATCTTTTAAATCTAAATCCTTTTGAATTAAATTTAATTGTTCTCTCTCAATTCCAATTCCATTGTCTTCAACCTTTATAACTATATAATTTTCTTCCCTTTCTACGAAAACCTTTACATATCCGCCATCTTCTTTGTCTTCAAGGCCATGTATGACAGAATTTTCAACAAAAGTTTGTACAATCATAAATGGTATTTTTATATTTTTAAATTGCTCATTAATGTCAACTTCATAATTTAGCCTTTCAGAAAACCTTATCTTTTGGAGTTCTAAATATGATTTTATATAATCAAGTTCTTCTTCTAAAGTAATTATTTTATCCGATTTTTTTAACCCATACCTTAACAGGTTTGATAGATTGTATATTATCTCATGAGTTTTTGGTGCATCTTCAACTATAGCTAAAGACGAAATACTATTTAGTAAGTTGAATAAAAAATTTGGATTTACCTGTGATTGAAGAGATTTTAATTGGTATGCCTTGTATTCTTTTTCTAACTCATCTTTAATTTTTTTAGCTTCTTCAAATTCTTCTCTTTTCTCATCTAGCTCTTTTTGAAGTGTTTTTGATAAACATTCTGATACTATATAATTACTTATATGTGACATCATTTCTGCTAATGATTCTACCTTATTAAAACTTACTACGGGTAATTTATTATATGCATTTTCTAATTCTTCTTTTTCCATTGAACCATCAAAGTTTATTTCCACTGGTACTATATTTTCCAAATCTAATATCTTTGTATCCTCTATTAAAACTTGTCCAGCCATTAATGCTCCTAAATATTGACCATTGACAATTATGGGAGTAGCAAAGTCAATTAAGCCTTTGTGGCATACGTATATGTATGTTTTTTTTAATCTAGCAGCTTCAACTCCCCCTCTTGAATCGCATCGTTCACATAAATGAGCATATACATCATTTTTCCTAATAAGTTTACAGAATTCACTACACCCACTATGTTTAGTTAACGCCTTTCCTATATAGTCAACTGTTATTATAGCTATACCTGTAGCTGCCGCTATATCATCTTGTATCTTTTGAAATTTTTTTTTTATCTATAATGTCATCTAAATGGAGTATCTTTTTCATCCTTTAATCTCTCTCCTCACCAGTTTTCGCAAAATTCCAATATTTAATTAATTTTATTATATTATTTTTCGTCTATAAATTACAAGACTTAATTATAAGCACAAAAACAGATTTATACATCTATATTATATAAATATTTTTTAAATTTTTCATAATGTAGGATAATTCTTATAAGGATTAAATGTCTCTTTTATTAAAAATACATAAAAAAACTGTAGCATAGTAGTTCAAACTTATTCTATGCCACAGTTCTAAATTTTATAGTATTCAATAATTTTAACAAGCAATAATTTCTTTTATAAAAAATTCTTTTCCCCCTAAAATTTCCCACTCTGTATTATTACAATTTGGGCATTTACGATTATTTTCAAGTAAATTAAATACTTTGTTGCACGCTTTACAAATCCCGTTACCTGGTAAAATTTCTATTTCTAACTTTGTGTCATGTAGCATAGTTCCATCAACTGCAGCAGGATAACACTCTCTAATATATTTTGGTATCATAGATGATAGTTCACCTATCTGGAGTACCACTGTGTCAACCTTATTTAAATTTTGTTCTAACACAACTCTTTCTACAGTTTTTACAACCTCAATTACGACCCCTAACTCATGCAAGTCATTCACCTACCCCTATTTTGTTGATTTTTTAAGATATATTTATAATATAAATCCCTTGATAGTATTATAACACCAAATTTTTATCAATTCATTACCCAAGAATATATTTTGTTCGTTTTCTTACTTTTTTTCAGTAAATCGCTTTCATTTACAAATAAATAGTGCTACAATATTCGTGAATAAACACTTTACATTCGATGGGGGGATAATTATAATGTTTTTATTCGAATCTCAGCCAATATCAAATTGGCTAATGTTATTTTTTGTATTTATAGTATTAGTTGTGTTAAATGAAATTGGACGACGTTATAAATGGGGTGGGGTTTCTCTATTTATAATACTTCCAATAATTCTTACATTTTTTGTTTGGCCTAAAACTACAAAAGGTACTAGTGTAAACGATTGGTTCCATTATGCAAAAGTTTACTCTGCCTTAGCTGGTTGTGTAGGTTTCTGGTTATTACGTCATATAGATGGAGCTACTAAGCATAAATGGGTTTTATGCTTTCCACCATTAATACTTGCTATTAATATTATGGAAGCTGTTGCTCGTGATTTCCAAATAGGCTCTCTTGGACTTACAAGACAAGTCTTTGAAGGTATGATGACATATAGTGGTTCTTGGAACTACTTAAATGGTGTTGCTGGAATTTTAAATATTATTACTATAACAGGTTGGATGGGAATATGTATCAGTAAAGATAAAAGTAAAGATATGTTATGGCCAGATATGTGCTGGTTCTGGATTATAGCTTATGACCTTTGGAACTTTGCATATACTTATAACTGCTTAAGTGATCATGCTTGGTATTGTGGAATCGCTTTACTTGTTGCTCCAACTGTAGCTGCTTTTACATTGAAAAAAGGAGCTTGGCTACAACATCGTGCTCAAACACTTGCACTATGGTGTATGTTTGCAATGACATGCCCTTCTTTTATAGATGAGTCACAGTTTGCAGTTAAGTCTACACAAAATTCAACCGCTCTTTTTACAATAAGTGCAATTGCTTTAATTGCTAATGTAGCATTATTTATTTATATGATTTATAAAGTAAGAAAAACTAAACGCAATCCATATACTTCAGAACTTTATACTGATCTACAGTGTTATGAAGAAGTAAAAGCGTATGCTGAATAAATTCTAAAGCCATCTCAAAAAAATTGAGATGGCTTTTTTTATTTGCCACATTCAAGATTTTTATTACTCCAATTTATCATATGTTTCATTATTGGTAATAAGCCTAATCCAGATTCACTTAAATAATAAATAGATTCAACCACTTTGCTATCAGTATTTTTTTCATTAATTATGATGCCATTTTCTATTAATACTTCTAATTGTTGTATTAGCATTTTCTTACTGCATCCTTCTATAGATCTTTGCAACTCTCCAAATCTTATTTTATTATCTTGGATTTGCCATATTATAGCAGGTATCCATTTTTTACCTAAGATACTAGATAGAGCTTCAACCGGACAATCATATATCAGATCCTCTACGTTGTACATTCTCACTCCTCCTACTTATCATAATTTTCTTAAATTTAAGTTTTATTATACCTATTATACTTGTATATTTCAAAAATAAAAGCGTAGAATAATCTACGCTTTTATTAAAAACTCATTTCTGGGTATAAAAATTTAATTATCTTTATATTTTTTCAATCTTAGGAACATAATATTCTTTAGCATATGCTCTTCTATCAATAGTATCATCGACTTTATTTCTTACATTCCATTCTTGAATCATTTTACTTAAACCTTCATCTTTAAATTTAGATAAATAATATGCACCTAACTTTAAACTCGTCTTATCGTCTACTAAGTCACTAGGCTTAAAATTCTTCATCTTTAATTCATGTGCTAATTTTATTGAAGATTCATCACTAAATCTTAGTATCCCATTATTATCATTTTTTCATAATCTTTTCATCAAATCTAGATTCAAAGTGTCCTATAGCAGCTAAAAAGTATGGGTCAATATTATATTCTTTAGCTACAGATTTTATTTCAGATACATCTTTACTGGATATACCGCAGTTCTAGCGACAACAATTACTCCAACTACAAATACTAGTGTTAATATTATTATTGTAGATAATATTTTTTTCATAATACGCCTCCTAATTTTGTTTAGTTACTATATTGAAGTAGAACTTAGAAGTAATTAAATAATATATTATATAAATTATCGAATACGGAATTAATGTCCACAACATTACTACCGATAAATTTTGTCCAAGTAGATTGCAAACAACATAATTTGCCACGACACTGTGTAAACCTCCTAATACTAAAGGTAAAAAGAAGTTAAACCCAACTTGCTTATATACAGATGACTTGATATCATCCTCATCTACTCCAATTTTATTTAGTACAGTATATCTAGGCGCTTCATCTTGAGCTTCTGATAGTAATTTGAAGAAAATTACACTACCTGTACAAACTAAGAATACTAAGCCTACAAATACACCTATAAATACCATAATTCCTGAAGTTGTAAACCCATCCTTAAAAGCTTCATAGTAAGATAATACATAACTTGAAGCTGGTCTTTTTTGATCCCCAGTATAGTATTTCTCTGTTAATTTTGATACTTTTCCATCAAATTTGTCACCATCTTTTTGATTTGTTATATTGTATGTGTAATAATGTTTTAACTCATTATTAGCTTTTAAATTTTTAAACTCATTATCTGAAACAACAACCATCTCTGATGGGCTAAATGAATTATATAATTTCTCATCTATATGTGACTTAAGGTTTAATTTTACATCTTTTCCATTGTTATTTATATTTATAAATGATTTAGTATCAAACCCTATTTCTTCAGGGTATACATGAATAAATTCATTGTCATCTATACCTTCTATCTCTTTTTTCCATTCAACTTTAATATTTCATTTAAATTTGATAAAGACATTATTTGATATGTGTCTTTGAATCCATGTGAATTCTCCTTATATGATTCTAAATCTATATAGCTAAGTACAAATTTATCAACTAATTTATGATCTTTTGAATCTTCTAATATCTTTTCAAATTCTTTTATATACTCTTTATTATCGAGTGATAAAGTATAAGAGTATGGGGCCTGTTGCTCAACTAATTGAGAGCTCATAAAGTACACTGAAATAGACACCCCTATCGCAGTTAACGTAGTAGCACTTAATATAGCTATTATAGATAACATCTTTGCATTACTCTTTATTCTGTATAATAATTGAGATGTTGATATCATATTTAATCCTTTATAATAATTTGCCCCATTTTTTGTTGTTTTTTAATTATAAAAAACATAAATGAACTAAAAAATAAAAATGTACCAACAACTACCATAAATAATGTGACAAATGCTCCAAGAATTAAATCCATTCCATTTGTTGTAGAAAGATATACTCCATATCCAACTAATATAAAAACTATAGATAATACAGCTAATAACTTTGATCCTCTTTTAGCTTTTTCAGATGTACTTGAAGCTTTAAACAATTCAATAAGCTTAAATTTATATATTATTCTATTACTTTGATAAGCAATAACTAAAAATATTAATATGAATAATACAAATGTCTCGAACATTCCTTTTATTGAAACTGCAAAATTTATGATTAAATTTAATCCTATAAGCTTTATAAGTATTCCTAACATCATTTTAGAAAATACAACTCCAGCTATTATCCCAATTACAATAGCCGCTACACCTATTATCAATGTTTCAAAGAATAATAAAAGCCCTATATCCTTGTTTTCAATTCCTAATAATGCATATAGTCCAATCTCTTTTTTCCTCTTTTTTATAAAGAAACTATTTGAGTACCATATAAATAAAACTGAAAATAATGCTATTACAATTGACGCCGCATTAAATGCTGCTGATGCTTTAGAACTTGCTGATAAAGCTGCATCTATACTAGGATTATATTGCAAATTCTTAAATGCATAATATATTCCAACTGTAAAAACTATAGAGAAAAAGTATAAGAAATATCCTTTAAGATTTTTTTGTATGTTTTTTTCGCTATATTAAATAAGATCATTGTCTCCACCACCTATCAATGATAATACATCTAAAATTTCCTTAAAAAATTCTTTTCTTGTTCCTATTCTATTTATCTCTTTAAATATTAATCCATCTTTAATAAATAAGACTCTTTTACAATAACTAGCTGCAAATGCATCATGTGTAACCATCATTATTGTTGCATCTTGTTCTTCATTTAACTTTGTCATTGCATTTAAAAGGTCCGTAGATGATTTAGAGTCCAGTGCTCCTGTTGGCTCATCTGCCAATATCAACGATGGATTTGTAATTATAGCTCTTGCACAAGCTGTTCTTTGTTTTTGACCTCCTGATATTTCATAAGGATATTTACCAAGTAATGTTTCAATCCCTAGTGTTTTAGCAATTGAGAATACAGTCTTGTTTATTGTCTTTTCATTTGCACGAGCAAGTGCTAAAGGCAATGCTATATTATCTTTTACTGATAATGTATCTAGTAGGTTAAAATCTTGGAATATAAATCCTAAACTTTCTCTTCTAAATTTTGATATTTGCTTATTGTTTAAATTTGTTATGTTTTTTCCTTCTATTTTTACATCTCCACTACTTGCAGTGTCTATAGTTGAAACTATATTTAAAAGTGTACTTTTACCTGCCCCAGATGGTCCCATTACTCCTACAAACTCACCTTTGTTTATATCAATATCTATTCCATTTAATACTGTTTGCGTATTTTTATTTGTACCATATGATTTCATTAAGTTTCTAACTTCAAGTATTTTTGTCATGTTTATTAACCTCCTTTAATTATTACAAAATTAAGTATATAGCTTTTTATAATTTTCTAATATCGATTTATCTATCATTAAAATTACATATTTGTAAGCTTAACAAAAAAAGGTATTGATTTCATCAATACCTTTCTGCTTATCTTTTTATTTTGTTTTTTACAGTCTCTAAAATTAAATTTACTTCATCTACTCTTAATAATATTATGCATATACCATATGTTAATGCTCCACATCCTATTGATATAGCTAAAGTTATAGTTTCATATAATTTTCCAACTGGTAACATTCCGCCTAAAAACTTGTATACAAATATTGTAATTACTGACATTAACCCTGCAGATACAATTGACTTTATTAAAACTACTAAAATTTCTTTTCCACCAAACTGTCCAATTTTTTTTCTTAAACTTATAAATAACAATATTATAGTGACAATAGCAGATATACTAGTTGCAAATGCTAATCCAGCTATTCCCATATTCGTAAATCTTACAAATAATAAATTTAATATTATATTTAATATAATTGTTATTATCGCATTTTTCATAGGTGTTTTTGTATCTTGTAATGAATAAAATACTTTTCCAAGTATATCTCTAAGACCAAAACCTATCATACCTATAGAGTAAAACACAAGTGCTATAGCAGTCATTTGTGTAGCTCTTGCATCGAATTCTCCTCTTTCAAAAAGCATTTTTACGATTGGTTCAGCAAGTATCATAGCTCCTGCTGATATAGGTATAACTAAAAGTGTTACTGTATTTACAGATGTTTTTATAGACTTATAAAATTCTTCTTTATTATTTTCTGTAGTTAACTTAGATAACATAGGATAAATAACAGATGAAATTGACACTATAAACATACCCATTACGAATTGATTTAATTTGCTGGCATAGTTTAATGCAGATATACTTCCTTCTGCAAGAGTCGATGCTATAGTTCTATCAACTATTGTACTTACTTGATTTACTGCAACCCCTATTAAAACTGGTATTACAAGCCAAAGTAATCTTCTTAAGTACTTATCATTAAAATCAACAATTAGTTTGTATTTAAATCCTTTTTTTCTTGCAAAAGGGTATTGAAATAAAAACTGTAATGATAGTCCTAGTAAAGCTCCCCATGGAAGTAAGTGTATATTTATCGTCGCACTTAAAATAATTGAAGCTATTACAATAATATTATTTGGTACACTCATCAATCCTGGAACTACAAAGTTATCTTTAACCTGTAAATATGCAGTCATAATATAGCTCATACCTAAAACTGATAATCCAAGTATCATTACCCTAGTAAAGTAAACAGCTTGATCAAATACCTCTCCTTTAAATCCAACTGCAAATAATTTTACAATTTGAGGTGTAAATATCAACCCTACCACAGAAAGACCTAAACAAATTAGTATTACTGTATTTAATACGTTATTTGTAAATTTATTTGATTCTTCTTTACCGCCATTTTTTCTTATATCATGATACAAAGGAATAAACGCTGTATCTAAAGAAGTCCCTATTGCTGCAAATATAACTGCAGGTATATTCATAGCTACTAAAAATGCATCGCTTGTCCCAGAAGCTCCATATACTGAAGCTAGTGTGAGCTCTCTTGCAAACCCTAAAACTTTTGCTATTAATGTCGCTATCATCAATCCGACAGCCGCTTTTGCTACTTTTGACATATATATTTCTCCTTGTAATTATATTTAAGCTTATTATTTTACTCTTCATATAATTATAGTTATCAAAAGTTAAATTAAAGTTAAATTTAATTAAAATTAAAATAAAAGCGCTAATTTATATTAGCGCTTTTGAACTTAATTATATATATTTTAATTATGCTGATTGTTTTTCACAACATTTATTTGTCATTATTTTCTTATATACAATGTTACCTATAATTCCACCTACAACTAAAAATACTAAGAATATCCACCCCGATAAAGAAAAATTTGCTATTGGAGTGTATAATGCTCCTACATTGCATCCATTTGATAGTCTTGTTCCAAATCCCATAGCAAACCCACCTATAACATATATTAATGCTTCCTTAAATGTTATAGACAGTCCTTCTTTAAAAGTTTTTATAAAGCTTCCTGATAAAAGTAAAGCAATAAGCGTTCCTAATATTATTCCAACATTTTGTACATTAATTGCATTTTGGAAAAACGGTCCTGTAAACATTTCAACTGGCTTTCCTGCAAAGCTTGCTATGCTTTCAGGAGACATTCCAAATGCTACAAGTAATCTTCCAAACCAGAATCCATAAGGAGTTGATGCTCCCCATCCAGCTTTAGTTACTCCCATTAGAAGTATAAATATACCTCCTATCACAACAGCTCCCATTCCTAGAGTCCACGGTCTAACAAATAATATATCGTAAGTTTTTTGACTAAATAATTTAAATTGTTTATCATCATTATATACTTTTACTTGAGCAACTTCTGTGTCTACGCCTGTATATGAATTTTTGGCTTTTCTTTTATCTTCATAAATTTTAGCAATCCAAATTGCTATACATGCAAATAATATTGTTAATATTATAGCTCCTAAATATCCTTCTAATCCGTCCCACTTAAATAAGTCTGGTAAAAATACTCCATTTTCAAATGTTTGAGATGAAAACATTGTTTTCGATACCCATGTCGCTGAATTTTGTACAGGAAATCCTACATATACCCCCATGCCAAAAAATATAATGGTAATTAAAGCACGAGGAAGACCCGTTACTATATCAGTAAGAACTCCAGATGCACAACAACTACAAAACGCCATCCCAAATCCAAAAGTTATTCCTCCTAATATAAGACCTACGTTAATAGGGTTAATCCATAAGTCATATTGAGTTGGATCTTGACCTATAAAGAAACAAGTGCTAACAATTGCAGTTCCCACAAATAATAAAATTAATGTTCTCATTAATTTTGTAGATCCAGCTCTATAACTTCTATTTACACTGCCTGCAAACCCGAAAAATGATCGTGTAAGTGCATATCCTAACCCTAATCCTACAATTAATCTAAAAAATAGCATTGAACCTTCTAAACTATTTTTTCCAATTACTAAAATAGCGGCAAGAAGTAAAAATCCAATAATATATTCTATATTTTTTTTCACAACAATTTTCTCCTATCATTATATTATTTTAAGAACTTATCATTTTATTTAAAATTATATGCAGTTACTATAGGTGATTTATTTTCAGAATTATCTTTAAAGTATTCATAGAAACAAATCCCTAAGAAACTTCCAGAAATGTTCCAAATATTATTAAATCCTAAATGCCCCAGTGCAACTGTAGCATTATAACTTCTTTGAGCGCTACGGCAATGTAAATATACAGGCTTATTTTTAGGTATTTCATCTATTCTATTTCTTATTTCACTTAGAGGTATATTTACTGCTCCAATTAAATGGCCTTCTTCAAATTCATCTTTCTCTCTTACATCTATAATATATGCTTTATCTTCAACTAACTTACGAACCTCACCTACATGTACTTGTTTAAAAGTCCCTTGCATTATATTAAGAGCTACAAGTGCAGCATGGTTTACCGCATCTTTAGCTGTTCCAAATGGTGGCGCATAACATAACTCTAAATCTCTTAAATCATCTATTGTTCCATCCATTTTTATTAATGTTGCAATTATATCTACTCTCTTATCTACATTACCTTTACCTATTGATTGAGCTCCTAGTACTTTCCCTGTTGGAACTTCAAATACTAATTTAAAATGAATGTGATTATTATCAGGCATTAAACCAACTTTATCTTGTGGTATTACATATACACTATCATAATTTATTCCAAGTCTTTCACATTGTGATTCTGTTAAACCTGTGCATGCAGCATTATAATCAAATACCTTTATGCAAGATGATCCTATATATCCAGTATTACTAACTGGTAATCCATATATATGATCGGCTACAGCTCTTGCTTGCTTTTGTGCTGGCCCTGCAAGTGGAAGGTGTTGTATTTTCTTTGATATTGCATTAGTTACTTCTATTACATCCCCTACTGCATATATATCTTTGTCTATCGTTCTATAATTTTGATCTACTTTAAGGGCTCCAGTTTCACCTAATTCAAGTCCACATTCTTTGGCTAATTTTACTTCTGGCTTTACTCCAATAGCCATCACAATTGCATCTGACTCAATTTTTCTTCCAGACTCTAATATTATGTCATTATTCTCAAACTTTGTAACTTTATCACCTAATATTAAATCTATTCCTTGATCATATAATTCTTTGTGAATAATTTGAACCATATCTTCATCAAAAATTCTCATAACTTGACTAGCCGCTTCTATTAAAGTGACATTATATCCTGCTTCTTTTAGGTTTTCTGCCACTTCCATACCTATAAATCCAGCACCTATAACTGATATATTTTTAGATCCTCTCGATTGTATAAACTGATTCAATCTAGATATATCTACTACGTTTTTAACAACAAAACTTTTGCATTCTCTATACCTTCAATAGGCGGCACAATAGCGTTTGCCCCTGGTGCTAAAATCAACTTGTCATAACTTTCATCATAAGTTTTTCCTGTAACAACATTTTTAACTTTTATTTTCTTATTTTCTCTATCTATAGATAATACTTCATTAAATATACGAACATTTATGTTATATTGATTAAAAAACTTATCTGGTGTCATAAGTACCAAATCTTCATGATTCTCAATTTGACCACTTAAATGGTATGGTAAGCAACAATTTGAAAATGAAACATGAGGCCCTTTTTCAAACATTATTATATCCGCAGATTCATCTAATCTTCTAATTCTTGCTGCTGCCGATGCTCCTCCAGCTACTCCACCTACAATTAATATTTTTTACTCATCTCATTATCCTCCTCATATTCTTTATATAATTTATTTAAAATTATTAATTTTTTAACAATTATCTTTGTTTATATTTTAACATCTATCTTCTTCTCAGTAAAATAAGTATCTTTTATACCGTAATAAGCTTTTTTTATACGACTATTCTTTCTTTTTAAAAATTTTAAAAAAGTTGTTAATTTATTGATTATTAGTTAAACTATATTTATATTAAAACAAAATTTTAAAAATTAATTTGGAGGATAAAATGGACATTACTTATCTAAAATCCTTGTATGTTACTGCAAAATGTAATAGTATATCTGTGGCTGCAAAAAAATTGCATCTTAGTCAACCTGGTCTTAGCTTTCAATTGCAATCTTTAGAAAGCAGTCTTGGAAAAACACTTTTACAGCGTAGCAACAAGGGCGTCACTCTTACACCAGAAGGTGAAATAGTTTTCAATTATGCTAAATCAATTCTTGCCCTTGAAAAAAATATGAGAAAAGACCTTTTAGAACTAGATGAAATGAAAAACCAGTTGACCATAGGAGCATGCTCTAGTTTAGCAGACTATGCTCTACCTTGCAGTGCTTATACCTTCAAAAAAATTTATGAAAATATAGATATTAATATTTTGAGTTTAACTTCTTGTGAAGTTTTAGAAAAGCTTAGAAATCATGAAATTAACATAGGTATAATACAATCATTAGAAAGTGTAGAGGATATGGTAGAAGTCCCTATTATTAAAAGTGATGTAATTCTAGTTTGTAACTATAATCTACCTATATCTAGTATTAATCTTGATAGCTTAACAACTTTACCTATAATTACAAGAGAAACTAACTCAACAATAAATAAATTTATTGCAAGAGATTTAAAGACTCATGGTCAAGATTTTGAAAATTTAAATATTCAATTCACATTGAATTCTGATGAGGCTATAAAAAGAACTCTTATTCATAGTGGCAGTTATGCTTTTCTTCCTGAAATAGTTACAAAACATGAGCTTCATGATAAATACCTAAAAAAAATATTTGTTAAAGGGTTATCACTTCAATGTAACTATTCATTGGTGTATAGATCTGATTATAACTTAAAATACCACGAAAAATCATTTATTGATTTTATAACTTCTGGAAATAGATGTTTTTGTTACTAAACATTTTTATTGTATAAAAACAAAGTGTAGATTTAAACCTACACTTTGTTTTTATACCAAAATATCATTCCTAAAAAAGACCATATTAATAAAGCCATAAGAGATTCTATTGATAATCTAGCTGGAGAAAATGGTGCTAAAAGTAATATTATAAATAAAATACTACTTGCTAATCCTAGAAATGATATTATTTTTTTTTGATATTTCTTTTTGTTTCATAAAAGTTACTATACATACATAAAAATAAGCAATTGCAGCTCCTAATGAAGACATATCAACAATCCATATTATAACTTCTCTCCCAAACATAACAGCTATAAAACTTATTATGCTTACAAACACAATACTTTTTCCTAATTCTCCATTTTTATTCTTTTTACTAAATGAATATGGTATAACTTGTTTTTTCCCCATCGCTCCAATTAGTTTTGTACTGCAAACCATAAATCCATTTATCCCACTCGAAACTGCTGCACCTAACGCTAATACAAGTACTAAGAATCCTGTTCTCCCTATATATTTAATTACTCCACTTCCTAATGCCCACTCCAAGCTAGTAGCTTGCGCAGGTGTAAATGCTATAGCTGTTGCTATATTTAACACATTGTAAATCATCATCCCTACTAGAAGTGATACTATAGCTAATATGGATGCCTTTTTATTATCAAATCCAAAATTTGTTGCTAGTTGTGGAACAGCATCAAATCCAACATATAAAAATGGGGTTATAGCAAATACTTGTAAAATTTGATTTAAATCAAATTCATAATTATACACATAACTGTTAAAAAGAGTCTGGGTTCCTGCAGTATAAGTCATTCCAAAAAATACAAAAATTACACATATTACAAGTAGTAATATTATATAAGTCTGAACTCTACCAGTCTCTTTTATTCCTTTTAAATTTATTAACATAAATAAGAAAATAGCTATGCACGATACAATAACTTCCCCTATATAAATACTATCTCCAGCTACAGTGTATAAGTATCCAAAATCTAATGCTCCTTTAAATAACTTATTTATTACAAGAGGTAGAGCACTTGCATTTAATGGAATCATTGTTAAATAGGCTAAAGATAAAAACCATCCTACTATAAATCCATGGTTTTTACCTAATTTATTATATACATATGAAAACTCTCCACCTTCTTCACACGTATCTTTCATCATCATATGATAACTTCTTTCGATTATTATTATACAAATTGATCCTAGTAATAGACCTATAAACGTGTTTATTACCCCTGCACTTTTTAAAAATTTGCTACCTGGAAGCATAAATGCTCCCCATCCTATTATAGCACCAAGAATAATTGCAAACACTTCGATAATAGACAACTTTTTATTCATATTTTCTCCTTTGTTATTTTTTTAATTATCTTAAATATACTATATAACGACAATCCACCGTTATAATAAAGATTTATACAGAATAAGTATTTCTTATATTTACTCTAATTATTAAAATCCTTTTATTTAAAATCCACATTAATAAAATATAGCTCATATATAATATATATGAGCTATATTTTATTAATATGGATAAGGTGGAGCTATAAATGGATAAAGCAATAACGATAATCCAACCAATGAAGCAATAGGAAATCTTCTTCTTCTATAACGTCTATACCTTCTAGGCATTTGTCTTGATGTTGTTTCATCCTCATTTTCTATTACATCTTCTCCAACTAATACAGTTACCCCATAGTCATCTGAATCTGTAATTATTCCATCAAATTTACTTCCATCTTTTAGAGTTATGATAACATGAAAGTCTTTTAGTTCATTACATTTTTCCTGCATTTTATTTATATTTCTAGATGTATTCATTTTCTTTCATCTCCTTTCCTTTACATAATATGAATTATTCCTAACCTTGTTACTTTTCAAATTTATAGACTTATAAATTTACAGTAAAAAACTCATACCTAATTTGATATGAGTTTCTCTAGTCTATAATCTTAAACTATTTGATAATATAATCCGTCATTTGTGCAGTAAAAATATAGTCTTCCATGACCTTGTTTACGGAATCTAAATTGCATATTCCATTCAGGGTATTGCTTTACAATAAGAGCTCTATCTCCTCTTACATATGCTACAAATGAGATGTAATGTTCTTTCTTCATCTCATGTTCAGAAGTTACAAATAATTCATCTTCAACAGGTTCTATATTAAGTAAATGTTTATCATCTGCTTTTTTAACTTCTAATGGTTCTATTTTTTTCCCACAACATGATATACTAGCATCGCCTGTAGCAGTCATTAAATTATTACATTGTGGACATACATAAAATTTTAATTTGTTCATATTTCCTCCTACGAATTCGTTTAAATTTATTTCTCCTGATAAAATTCCATCAACACTTGTTCCTAATATTTGTGCTAACTCTGGTAATAAAGAAATATCTGGGCAGCCTTGCCCTCGTTCCCATTTACTTATTGTTTTATCACTTATATTCATTTCATCAGCAACTTGTTTTTGAGTCATATTTTTTCTTTTCTTAATTGGTAAATTAAATTACCAATTTTTTACAATCCATCGGCCCCACCTCTTAATAATAATTTAAACTACTTAAAGATTTTATTCAATAAACGAATCGTAGAGTAAAACAAAAGACATACCTGATAATTCAAGTATGCCTCAATTTATTTTAAATATTATAGTTTAAATCCTTTTTTTATAGCATTAGTTGGACATGACTTAACGCATTCTCCACATCTTATACAATCTATGCTATTTGGCTTTTTATAAACTTCTATATCCATATGACATTTTTTAGTACATACATTACATCCTACGCACTTCTCTTTATCAATACTGTATTTATAAAAGCTAAATTTATTAAAGATTGAATAAAATGCTCCTAATGGGCAAAGGTATCTACAAAACGGTCTATATACAAATGTAGATAATATAATAATTGCTATAAGTATAAATAACTTCCAAGCATATAAAAAGCCTATAGTACTTCTTAAAGATTCATTTAATAGTACTAGGGGTATACCTCCCTCTAAAGTACCTGCTGGACATATAAATTCACAGAAATATGGTTTGGATAATCCAAATTCATTAGTTACAAACATAGGTAAAATTATTACAAATACCAATAATATTACATATTTAAGATATTTTAAAGCTCCATCTAGTGTCTTATTCACTTTAACTTTTTTTACCTTCACTTTATATAATAAATCTTGGAAAAATCCAAATGGACATAGCCACCCACATATGAATCTTCCAAATACAACACCAAATAAAGTCATTAACCCTACTATATAATAGGAAAAATTGTACTTTATGCTTCCTAAAACAGCTTGTAATGATCCTATAGGGCATGAACCTAATGCTCCAGGACATGAGTAGCAATTAAGTCCTGGAACACATAATTTCTTAGTATCTCCTTGATATATCCCTTTTTCAATGAATCCCTTGAAGTTAGCATTTGTGAGTAATGTAGCTATTAATTGAGTTATATTTCTTTTATCCAATTCCAATACACTCCAAGCATATGTTAATAGCTTTCTTTAATACTACTTTAACCTCACCTCTACTAGATCCTACTGCAATAAAGCAAATACTCATAGCTAACACTATATATCTTGTTAATTTCTCTTTCATATAATAATCCTACTTAATAGATTTTAAAACTTCATCTATTTTTGCATTGTATTCAGCTTTACTTGCTGTTCCTACTAAAGCTGTACTTACTATTTTACCGTCTTTGTCTACAAATATTGTAGTTGGAGTTCCTTTAACATTTTTAAGTATCCACTCATGTAAATCTTTATCTGGTATTACATTATCAAACTTAACACCTTTTTTATCCAATATTGATTTAGCTAATGCTTCATTATCTTCATCTGGCGTATCTGCTACCACCCCAATAACATTAACACCTTTAGATTTAACTTCTTTAGATAATTTTTGTAATTCTGGCATTTCATCTATACATGGCATGCATGATGTACCCCATATATTTATCATTGTAAGT
Source organism: Paraclostridium sp. AKS73 (assembly GCF_025671395.1). Taxonomy (NCBI): domain Bacteria; kingdom Bacillati; phylum Bacillota; class Clostridia; order Peptostreptococcales; family Peptostreptococcaceae; genus Paraclostridium; species Paraclostridium sp. AKS73. The sequence continues at coordinate 93,417 of NZ_JAIXHU010000004.1, forward strand.
TTATTCTCTTTAAATATAGAACTATCTATGTTTTTTCCTTGTATAGTTTTAGATTTAAAAGATATATTTCCATTTATACTCTCTTCAGTTGCTTTTTCATCTTTAGTATTAGATTTTATTTTAGATGGATCAATTGGTTTTATACTATCCTTAAACTCATTTATAGACTTTTCAATATTTTTAACCTCAGATTTTGAATCATCTGATAAGTTGCTGTCGTCTATTTTTTCGTTATATACAAAGTAGTATACATAGTTATTTAGCTCTCCAACTTTATCTTTTTTACTATAATTTGAATATTTTTCACTTTTTAATACTTTCTCAGCATCATTTTTATTTAATTTTAATATAGAACCTATATTTTTCATTTTTCCATATATAAATTCATTAATTTTTCTTCATCTGATTTATCTATTTTCCCTTTATTAGATACTTTCTTTTCATCCATTTTCTTAGACAATTCACCCAGTTCTTTTGCATCATCAGTACACATGAAACTAAATGACATTTCACTTTCATCTAATACCGCTCCTCCAGCTCCAATTTTTTCCCAAGAAGTAGGTAACTTAAACTTAACTCCTAACTCTTGTACTACTGTTTCATCAGAACTTTCTTGATTACTACTTTGTGTTTGTGCTGACTTATTTTTATCTGATGTTTTGCTTCCTAAATTGCTACATCCCCCTAATGCTAAAGCTGCAATTAAAAAACCTGTCATTAGAAATCTTCTTTTCATTTTATCTCTCCTCGTTTGTTATTATTTACACTATACATCTTAAATGATTAACTTTAACTGTAATTAAACTCAATCTTAAATAAACCTTAAAAATAAATTGTTAGTACTTTTAGTAAAATCAATAATATTTAGGCATAAAAAAACATCGGATGATTTTAACATCCGATGTTTTTATTATATTAATCTTCTACGAGTTTGCTTAATTTTTTATCAAAACTCCATAGTATTATTCCACATACAATTACTACAGCTCCTACCATAGCATATGCAGGTGCAAATGAGAATTTTGATAAGAATTCATATAAGTAACCATGTGCTTTAGCAGCTATAAATACTGCTAGTGGCCATATACCCATCATTAATCCCAATACTTTAGCAGGTGAAAATTTACTTATAAATGAATTTCCAAGTGGAGAGAATACCATTTCACCAAGCGTCATTAATACTCCAAACATAACTATCCATATTAAACTCGCTTGACCATCTCCTCTTAATACTTCTGCTAATGCCATTACTGCAAATGATAATCCTAGTAATATCATACCTAATGCAGTTTTCTTGAACATACTTAAATCCCCTTTAGGAGATCTTGCACGTTTATTCCAAACCATAGCTAATATTGGTCCAAGAATTATACAAGAAAGAGAATTTAATGAGTCGAACCAAGCTGATGGTACTCTAAAACTTCCTATAATCCAATTAGCTTTATTAGCATCAGCAAAATCTGGTCCCCAATGATATAGTATTGGTAGAGTTGCTAAGTAGTATACTAACCAAAATGCTATAGAGAATACTGTGACAAATATAATTGCACTTATTCTTAATTTATCTTTTTTAGTTAAAGGCTCTTCAGAAGATTTTTGCGCTTCTAATTCAGATGCAACATTAGTTTCATTTATTTTAAATGGTTTCTTACCAACATCTCCAAATGAAGCTTTTCCTCCAATTATAAACCATATTGTATCTAAGAATAAAAGCAATCCACATATTAAGAATGTTCCTCCAAATCCTACTGCAGAGTAAGCTATAAAAGATACAGCTGTTGTTCCTATAAATGCACCTATGTTAACAAAAGAATATTGAACAGAAAATGCACCATCCAGGTCTTCTTTGTTTTCAAATAATCTACCATTATACCTGCTAGATTCCCTTTAAATAATCCTGTACCTATTGATACAAGTATTATCATTGCCCATACAAGTCCAATTGATGTTTGAGCAGACGCTTGCCACCCACACATATATCCAAGTCCCATAAGTATCGTTCCTATAGGAACACATAATCTTGGACTTAACCATTTATCTGCTATATATCCTCCAAGTATAGGAGTTACATACGTAAATGCTACTAAGTTGGCAATCATTTTAGCTCCATCTGATGAACTTAATCCAAGTCCTCCTTTTGCAACTGCTGCAACTATGAATATTCCAATTAACCATTTAGAAGAATAAAATGCCATACGTTCTAATGTATATGAGAATGAACAAACATAAAAACCAAAAGGATATTTATTTTTATTTTTTACTGCGCTTTCCATATTACCCTCCAAAATATTTAATATAATATTTTCTTGTATATGATTAATTTAATTATTGCATATACAAATTACTAGTATCTATAAAAGATAACTAGCTACCCCTTTTAAATTTTGTTGGATATCCCCTCCAACTATTAATGTTATAATTTCATCGTTTTTTACTACTTATCAGTGTCAATTAAGTATAAATATTCTGAATATAATAAATAAATGTAATGATTCCATTTTGACTTAAACACTGATTTTAAAACTGCACACTTAATAATATTTTAATTTTACAATACTCTTGGATTATTGTTTGATAGACTTAGATGTTATATGATGCTTTTTAAATGATTGAAAACTAATTTTATTTAGTCTGTTAAGATTATGTCTGAGTTGATAAATTTCATTAGAAATTTTTAGATGTCTATATAGCTTGAATTTAAATAATATGTACGATTAACTTTTCGCTATATATTTTTTAATTTAGTCATTTTATGAAGTAGTCTTTTACTACTATAGTTGAAATATTAGTACTTTTTTCTGCATGTACTATATTGTTTTTGTCAAAATAAAAGTGATGATTATAATCGCCTCCAATTTTAACAATTTTCCAACAATTTACATTATACCCTCCCTTAAACTATTTACCTCCTTATGAGAAATTTAGCAAAAAAACTTTTTACTGTCAATATAAATATTCTTTATATTAAAAACTAATTTTTAAATATATATTTTTAATATAAATGTTTTAATTCTAAGGTCCAATTTATAATTAATCAATACTATCATTATAGTTTATTTATTAAATTGGGACACTTATTTCTTTTCTAATAAACTAATTTCACACTACTTCTAAATAAATAATTTCACATCAAACATCACTTCCTCATTTATTTAAAATTATTATGAGAAATATAAATATATTATTAATTATCTCACAATAAACTTATTCGAAAACTAACTGTTATATGTACACAATAAAAAAATTTAATATCCTTTTATGTAACTTTTCTATAAGTTTAAATCACTTATAGAAAATCCTCCATTTTTTTACATTAAATCTCTAATTTGAGTGTCAAATTTTGCAAAATTCTATATACATATTATATGGGTAGATAAAAACTACCTACACTAAAAAACACATATAGGAGAGAAATATATGCGCAAACCAATAATTGAGAATAGATCTATGCCAAAGTCTTGTTGTAAAAACAATAAGGACCAAATGAGTTCTCTTAGAGATTTAATAAAAATGCTTGAAGAAGCTCAATGTAAAAGAAAAAATAGTTGTCATTTTGATGATGACGATGATTATATAAATCCAAGATCAAATGTAGATATAAACACGAGCTTAGATAATGATTCTAAATCTTGTTCTTGTGCTGATTCTGACTCAGATTCTACTGCTGATTCTAATGCGGATTCAGATTCTACTTCTACTTCTGACTCTACTGCTGATGCCGACGCTAACTCTGATTCTACTTCTACTTCTGACTCTACTGCTGATGCCGATGCTAACTCTGATTCTACTTCTGATTCAGACTCTACTGCTGATGCTGACGCTAACTCTGATTCTACTTCTGATTCAGACTCTACTGCTGATGCTGACGCTAACTCTGATTCTACTTCTACTTCTGACTCTACTGCTGATGCTGACGCTAACTCTGATTCTACTTCTACTTCTGACTCTACTGCTGATGCCGACGCTAACTCTGATTCTACTTCTGATTCAGACTCTACTGCTGATGCCGATGCTAACTCTGATTCTACTTCTGACTCAGACGCTAATGCTGATGCTGACGCTAACTCTGATTCTACTTCTGACTCAGACGCTAATGCTGATGCTGACGCTAACTCTGATTCTACTTCTGATTCAGACGCTAATTCTACTGTAGATACTACTTCTGATTCTGACTCTGCTGCTAACTCTACTGCTGATGCTGATACTACTTCTACTGCAGATACTGATTCAGCTTCTACTTCTGGTTCAGATGCTAGCTCTACTGCTGACACTGATTCTACTTCCGATTCAGCTGCTAATTCTACTGTAGATACTACTTCTGATTCTGACTCTGCTGCTAACTCTACTGCTGATGCTGATACTACTTCTACTGCAGATACTGATTCAGCTTCTACTTCTGGTTCAGATGCTAGCTCTACTGCTGACACTGATTCTACTTCTGATTCAGCTGCTAATTCTACTGTAGATACTACTTCTGATTCTGACTCTGCTGCTAACTCTACTGCTGATGCTGATACTACTTCTACTACTAACACTGACTCAACTTCTACTGTAGATAATAATGCTGACGCTAATACCACTTCTGATTCTACTTCTACTGCAGATACTGATTCAGCTTCTGTTTCTGACTCTAATTCTACTGTAGATGCTACTGCTGACGCTGACACTACTTCTACTGCTAATGTAGATTCTGCAGCTGAATCTAATGCAAACAACAATAACCAATCTACTGCAACTAATAACGTTGGACCAATAACTGTTAGTACGCCTATAAATATATATATAACTTGCCCATGTTGTGGTAAGAAACATCACTGTCATACAGATCACTGCGAAACACATTTCTGTAATAGAGGTGAAATGATTAACTCTAACCCTGATATAGAAGTTACTACAATCGAAGAATGTGAAGACGATAATATAGAAGATTAATTGCAAAGGGGATTAAGTATTATGAATCAAGAAAAAATATAAATAATAAAAATCAAGCTCCTAAAAAAGAGAGCCATCATATATCAACTGTTAAACGCCAACGCATTCATAATGGTGAAGTTATACAAGACGATGTTAAACACAAATATATCCTAAATGGTGAAGTTATAGAGGATGATTTTAATAATATCCCTAACGATGGTATTGAATCTAACTCTAATAATAATCATATATCTGATCATCAGCACCAGCATGTTCATAATGGTAAAATTATAGACGATGATAGTTTAACACCTTCTAATGAAAGTAATCATGTGTCTGATCATCAACACCAACATGTTCATAATGGTGAAATTGTAGATGATGATGATTTTAAACCTTATAAGAATAGTAAGCATTCATCTGACCATAAGCACCAACATGTTCATAATGGTAAAATTATAGATGAAAAATAGTTTATTACAAATTTTAAAATTGAAATAGTCTAAAATGAAATGGTGAGCGTTAAATAAGCTCACCATTTCTCATTGTATAAAATTTTTTATTTATTTTAAGTTTACATATAATTAGAAACAATTACCCCACACGCTAACCTTGGCCCTGCATTTCCTGACGGTTGAGTGGTAAAATCATCATAACCTTCATGAATTATAAAAGACTTTCCTATTATTTCATCAACAGTAAATCTATTGCTAAATGTAGAAAGTAACCCTACTCCATCAGCAGATAGTATTGGTGGTAAATCCCCTGCATGCATAGGATGCTCTACTTTAGTTGGATTATAATGAGATTTAGCTGCCATAAATGGTTCCTTTTCATTCCCTACTGAGCAGTCTCCAACCTCATGAATATGGAATCCATGAAATGCACTAGTTTGATTGTTTTTATTAGGAATTCCAGTTATATATGCTTTTACATATACTCCTTCATCTAATTGGTATAAATATACCATCCCCTTTATACAAGGCCCTAGTGGCCCTCCTTGTATTTTTGCATATGCATCTGGCTTAGATGGATTGTAATTAGAAAAAACCTTTTGAATATCATACTTTTTACAAGAATTGTCCATAATATCCTCCTTAAGTTGTAATAAATTTTCTCGCCCTCTATATTATGATTAAAACTTTCAAAATGTTAATATGTGATTGCATAAAAAAGACTTGGATCTTCCAAGTCTTTTTAATTGATATATTTAATTTGCATTTAAGCTTTTTTTCTTAATACCTATTAAAAGTAATGCTGCTACAACTGTTCCTATTGCTATTGCAGCTAAGAATAGTAATAAGTTACTTGTTGCTCCTAGCAATCCAACAATTGGACCTCCATGAGGAACATTATCAGTTATTTTAAATACCATTCCCATAGCTCCTGCTATTGCACTTCCTACTACTATAGAAGGTATAACACGTTTTGGATCTCCTGATGCAAAAGGTATTGCACCTTCTGTAATTCCGATAAGTCCCATTAAGAATGCTGATAATCCAGCTCCTCTTTCTTCTTCTGTGAACTTATCCTTAGCTATGAATGTAGCAAACCCCATAGCTAATGGTGGAACAGGTATAGCACAAGCTACAGCTCCCATTACCAAAGGATTACCTGCTGCTATTGATGCAACTCCAAATAGGAATGCAGTTTTATTAATTGGACCACCCATATCTATTGCAACCATAGCTCCAAGCACTAATCCTAAAACAATACTTAACGCTGGATTTGCTGCAAGAGATGCTAACATTAAGTTTAATCCATCCATAATCCATGAAATTGGTGCTCCTAATATTAATATTAAAGCTGCTGAAATAACTGAAACACTTATTATTGGAATAACAAATATCGGCATAATTGCTCTTAAATCTTTTGGTACTTTCCATGTGTTCATCCACTTAACTAAGTATCCAGCCATAAATCCAACTATTATCGCACCTATAAATCCTGTACCATTTGAAGTTCCTAATATTGCTCCATCATTTGCAACCATAGCACATATCATAGCTGGTGCTAATGCAGCTCTTCCTGCTATAGACATTGCTATAAATCCAGCAAGTATAGGTATCATTAATGTAAATCCAATTCCTCCTATTGCACTAACTTTGTTCCATATAGAACCTTCTGGTATCACCATTCCAGATGCAGTAGGATTTCCTCCTATTGCAATAGCCAATGCTATAAATAATCCCCCTACAACAACGAATGGTATCATATGCGAAACTCCATTCATAAGTTCTTTTACAGATCCCCCTGAAGCAGATTTTTTATCCGACTTATTTTCAGCTTTTTCTTCTTGTATTTTTGCATTAGTAGGTAAATTTTCTATAAGAGTTTTTGCACTTTTTATAGCTTCTTTTATAGGAACCTCTATAACCTTTTTACCTGCAAATCTATCTTTTCCTTCTATTGCGACATCTGCTGCTATTATTATGTAATCGCAATTTTTTATATCTTCATCAGTAAGTGAATTTTCTACACCTTGTGATCCTTGAGTCTCAATTTTCATTTCGTGTCCTAATTTTTTACCTACAATTTCAAGCTTTTCAGCTGCCATATAGGTATGAGCTACCCCCACTGGGCATTTAGTAACCCCCAATATTTTCATGCTTACCCCTCCATTTCAGATATTATATAATTGTATAGCTTTTCTTTATCACTTTCATTTAATAGTACCTCTACAAAATCATCATCCATAAGTTTTCTTGCAAACTTTGATATAATTTGAAGATGAATATTGCCTTCATCTGTAGCAGGCATAACTAAAGCTATAGCAACTTTTACAGGTTCATCATCTAATGACTCCCACTCTATATTATTTTCAAATTTAATTATAGATATAAATGGATTTTTTACTCCTTCAAGTTTTGTATGTGGTATTGCCACATATCCACCAAATCCAGTTGATGATTCTTCTTCTCTTTTTAAAAATCCATTTAATAAATCTTGTGAACATACATCTGAGCTATTTACAACAAGGTCACTTATAATCTTTAATGCTTCCTCTTTATTTCCTCCATTTACTTTTATACCATCAAATATTAATTCTTTTTTTAATAAATTTTTTATCATTTTATTTCCTCCTAATACATTAATTCAATTAATTTATTTTATCTATAGATTCCATGTTCTCTATAGATTCTTCACTATCTATTTGTGCAATTTTCCTATAAAAATTATTGAAAAACTCTGGGTTTTGTTCTAATAATTCATTATCAAAAGCAATTAAGAATACATGGTAAACTATTGTGTCTCCCCACTTTACTCCATCTTTTATATACGCTATACATATTGAGCTTTCAATAACATGACTCGCTTTCCCATGTGGGATAGCTATATTATTTATATTAGTTGTAGATAGTTGTTCTCTATTTATAACACTATCTAAATATTTATCATCTACACTAGATTTTTTCTTAAAAACTTTTACCATTTCTTTCAAAACATCTTCATAGTTTTTAGCATTTTCTACTTCTATAAAAGCTCCTTTTTGTAACAATTCTTCAAATAGTTTTTTACTTTCACTTCTTTTTATATAAGCTTCAATATTTTCTTTATCTTGTTCTTTAATAAGAGGGGATACGTAAATTACATCTTTATGTTGATTTGGAAGTTGTTCAGTTGATATTATAAAATCATAACAATCTTTTTTCATCTTTAAGAAAGTTTGAACTGAATATGCTCCAACAATCTCTATATCTTTATACATATTTTTTATTCTGTTTACTATTAAATCTGTTGATACTTGTCCTAAGTGGCAAACAATTAATACTCTAATTTTATCCTTATTACTCTTTGCTCTTTCTATAGCTGTCTGAAAATGCAAGGATAGGTATATAAGCTCATTATCTAAAAATCGATATTTATAATCTTCATTTATTACATCTGCTGTTATAGTAGACATTTCAAATGCAAATGGATATAATTTTTTTATATCACTTAAACTGTAAATTTCACTTAATACAGAGTATCCTCCCCTGCTTATAGTCGAGTATAAATGTATAGATAATCCTTTTTTTAATTGTTCATCCATAAATAAGTCAATTGATAATTCACTTTTAATTCTATCTAAAATCCTATTTATAGTCGGCTTTAATTTTTCAATTTTCTCACTTGTGTTTAATGAGTTGTTTTTTTTCAATACAGAAAATAAATAACATAGATAGTGCTTGTCACCTTCTCTTAAAGATAAATTAAATTTTTTATTTATATCACTAACTATTTCAGAATACTTATTGAAATTTGGTAAGTCTTTTATTAATCTAGTAAAAGACTTATTTTCTTTATGAATATTTTCTTCTCTTATATCTTTCAATAAAAATAGTAAATATAAAAATAGTTGCTTTATAGATTCATCTGTAAATGTAAATATATTGATTTCTTTTATATAATCTATAATCAATATACAGATATCGATTTCCCTAACTTTAAAATAATCCCTCATATTAAAGTGCAATTTATCAAATCTATTTACTTCTTCGAAAAAATCTATTCCTTTCATATAAGGAATCACTAACTTTACAAATAAAGACATTCTATCTAATTTTGAAGATGAATACCTTATTCCATAATGCCTAATAGATTGAATATCATCCTTATATTTTTTTAATATTGATACCAATTGTTTTTCTATCAATGATTTACTAACAAATAATTTATCTGCTATTTCTTGCATTGTTATAAAATCTCTTTCTAATATTATGGTCATCAATATTTGATTTTGGATTGTAAACTCTATAAGAGACTGTGCTTCTTTTAAAAAAACTATAAATTTTTCTTTATTTATAATCTTTATTTTATTATTTTCTTGTATTAATAACTGTGTATCATAATTTGCTAATATCTCATTAATTAATATAATTTCATTTTTTACTGTTGCTGTAGTTATTTCAAATTTTTTAGCAATTTGTTTTAGTGATATGTAATGATGATCATTCAAGTAATTTAATATTAAACTTTGGCGTTTGCTAATTTTCATCTATAGGTTTCATCCTCCAGACTCTCTATTATGATTTAATTTTATCCTATGTTCTTTTTTTGTAAAACATACAATAATTTACCCTTTTAAAATTTCGTGTGTTTATATCAATTTTCTACATTTTTCTTAATTGTTAAATTGATGTTTATATTATAAATCAAAAAAAAAGCTAACCTTAGCTTTCTTTTTATTATTTTTAAAATAAAGTTATATTTTTTCTCTACATATTTATTACCATTACACTTTCCCCATTTATATCAAACTCTCCGTTAAATTCAAACCCAATTTTTTTATATAAAGAAATAGCTCCTGTATTGTTATCATATACACTTAAATAAATCTTATTGTATCCATATTCATCTTTTAGCTTATTTAGCAAAAGTCTTACTCCAGCTTCTCCATATCCCTTCCCTTGATTTTCATGAGAAATTAAAAATCTGTCTAGCCAAACTCTACCTCTTTTCCCTTCATCTTTAAATAATCCATACATAGCAAATCCTACAGCTTTATCTCCATCATATATTCCTACCGGCCTCCATAACGAAAATTCCTTTGATTCTTTTAAACAATCTTCTACAGTCTCAATATATCCAAGTTGTTCTTTCCCTACTTTTAAACTAGTTATTTCTTGATAATTTTTTTCATTAATTTCTTTTATGTTCAAGTTCATGTTCATCACTCCCTAATACTTTTTTTAAGTAGTTACAAATAAAAAGTACATTGATAAATATCAATGTACTTTGTTATCGCTATAAGGTAAAAGTAATATATCTATCCTATATATTCTAATATTTCACCTACATTTTTATCTGCCTTAACTTTATCATATACCTTTTCTATAAAACCATTTTCATCTATTATATAAGTTGTTCTAACAACTCCAAATCCAAGTTTGCCATATAATTTCTTTTCTTGCCATACATCGTAAGCTTTTATTGCATCAAGATCAGGATCTGATAAAAGTATAAATGGTAATTCATTTTTTTGTGCAAATCTTTCATGTGATTTTACACTATCCTTACTTATACCTATTACTACCATATCTTTTGATTTAAACCTATCAAAATTATCTCTAAATGAACATGCTTGCTTAGTACACCCTGGAGTACTATCCTTAGGGTAGAAATATAATACTACTTTTTTATTTTTAAACTCTGATAAACTTACTAAGTTTCCGTCTTTATCTTGTAGTCTGAAATCTGGTGCTTTTGCTCCTGCTTCTAACATATTATTTTTCCTCCGGTTTATATTTATTAAATATATACCAAATATGCTTTGTTATTAAACTTTTACTTACTATAATTTTTTCAGGTTGCATTTAAAATGATTTAATTAAATATTTTGTTGCGGTATATGACTTGTTATATATGGAATTACTTCATCTGGAGATATGTTTAAAGCAATTGCAAGTTCTTCGTTTAAAAGTCTTTCTGCTTCTTTCATAACATTATCATCTACTTGATGTGGTTTTTTCCAATAGATTTTACTTTTTCATTATTGCAATATATATTTCTTATTAGTTTTATAAGTTCTTCACATTTACCGCTTTTCAGCATTGCATTAAACTCTTTATTTCTTGTTTTATCATCGTCGATCCATGAAATATCCATGTTAGCCATATCATTTAGTAGTGAAGTTGCACTGCTTTTAGATATAGTCTTTCTCATTGGAATATTTTTATTATCCACAGGGGCTTTTATTATTATATTTTCAGCATAAACTGGACTTAATACATAATACTTTCTGTTCTCTCCGTTTATAAACTTTTCATTAGTTATGTCTATAACTTTACATGCTCCTGTCATACCGTACATTACACAATCGTCAATCTTAAACATTAAGATTTCACCATCCTTAACATAATAAAAAAGCTACCTACTTTTAGGCTGGCTTTTTTGACCCATAATAGAAATTATATTTATATATATAATTTCACATTCATTATATAAAAAAAGTAGTTTTGACAACAGGACTTACGTCATCAAAACTACTCGTTGTAATATTATTTTACCACATTTTAAGCTTTTAATGTAAATAAAAACTTTTTTTTATGTATTTATAGTTAAAAACTATATAGAATTTATAATACAATCTTCAACTTTATCAAATCCAACTCGATCTATAAGCTGAGCAAATCTCTCTCCTTCATTTGCATTTTCTTTAAAATAGTTAACTACGCTGTCTATAACTCGTAATGTATCTTCTTGTTTAAATTTCTTTCTTAATGGCTTTCCTAAGCTAGCTTGTCTACCCATTCTTCCACCTATAAAAACTAAGATATCTATTTTTTTATTATCACTCTCTACAGCATGTGCTGGACAAAAACTAATGCACTTACCACAGTTGCTGCATTTATCCTCTACTATTGAATACTTGCTATCTTTACACTCAAATGCTTTATCAGGGCATACCTTTAAACATACTTTACATTCAATACACTTTCTATTGTCTATCCTAACCCCTGTTAATGGTAATATACTCAAATCATTAGATTGAGCCTTACCATAGCTATTTTTACAGCCTAATACTGCTATTTTAAATTTAGCAGGTAGCTCTCTTCCAAAAAACTCATTATGAACTTCTTGAGATATCTTTTGAGTATCTATAAGACTGTTAGCACAAACACTACCTTTGCAAGATAAAATTGCTCTTACAGTCTTACCTCCTCCACCTACTATTAATCCATTTTCTTGTACTATTTCTATAACTTTTTCTATATCATCATACTTTATATATGGTATTTCTACAGTTAACCTACTAGTTAAATTCAATTCTTTGTTCCCATATTGCTCTGCAACTTTAGATAATATGCCAAATTCTTTTGAAGTAAATACTCCTGATTTACCTATTACTCTTATAGCAAAGTAACCGTCTTGTTTTTGAGGAACTATTCCTTTAGACTTTAATTCATTTTTTTCTTGTAATGATAATATTCGTTCCATTGTATTTACCTCCTAATGTTATTTTGATTATTATATAATTTCATCCGGAATAAATTATATCATTACATGTGCACATTTATTAATTGAAATTATTTATAGTAATTATACGTTTTTCTAATAATAAAAAAGTCTCAAAATAGCTTAGTAATAGCAGTAATTACCTAACTGTTTCGAGACTGTTTTTATTTTAATTAATTTCTTATTTAATTTTTATACCATATAACACCTATAAAAGTTTTTATAATTTGGATTAAAGTTACTATCCCAAATATAGCACTCATATAATAAAACGCTCTTATTTCTTCAGATGAATACATTAATATAAATGTAGCAAATGCAATTACAAATACAACCATAGTAACATTCATTATAGTCACTATTTTTTCAAGAATATGCTTTCTTTTTAAATACATTCTTAATACAATAAGCATTAGTATAACTACAACTAATATCGATACATATTTTATATTTTGTATTGAATATTGTTGCTCCCAAACATAGTTTTTATGTGCTACATGTCTTAACATACCCATTTTAGCATGAGTAAAATAATTTACTAAATATGCACCAACTAACATTATTGCTTCTACTAAAGTTAGTAAAACATAAAAAACCTTCTTTGATGTTCCCATATAATATCAACTTCCTTGTCTAAAATCTAAGATAAGCACTGCAATCTATGCAGTGCTTATTCTTATTATAATATATTTTATATAATTTTATATAATTTATTTTTTTGCAGCCTTATCTGTTGGCAACTTGTCTACTGTAGTGTATTGACAATCTCCACTATTAGGATCTCCTACTTGTACTGGAAGATTTCCATGCATTTGCCACTCATTCCAACCACCATCATAAACAGTCATTCCTTCCCATCCTGCATCATAAGCAATTAACCAAGGAACTGAAGCTCTCCATCCTGTACCACAGTAGAATGAAAGCTCATTATCTTTTTTGATATCAGAATCTGACCATAGTTTTTGCATTTCATCAGCAGTTATAACTGTACCATCTTTGTGTAAGTAATCTTCCATACTATACGCATTACTTCCTGCATGACCCCAAACTGCACCCTTAGGCTCACCAGCTCTATCTATATAAGTGTATCCACTTGTTTTCCCATCAAACTCATCTTTACTTCTTATACTAACTAAACGGAAATTCGAATCGTCTTTTAATTTCTTTTTAACTTCATCTATAGACATCCAATATTCTGGATGTGCAGGTACTGTAGCTCCAAAATCTTTTGCTGGAGTAGCTTTTTCTACTTTAGTTTCAGTCTTGTATCCAGCTTTTTCCCAAGCATCGATTCCACCGTCTAATACTTTAACATTTTCAACTCCTGCCCAAAGATATGCATATGCAACTCTACTTACAGCAGAAATATCATTTCCATATAATATAATAGTTTTATCTTTTGTAACTCCTAAATCTAACATTCCTTTTTCAACTACTTTAGGATCTGATATATTCCAAATTGGTTCAGATTCAACACTTGAAGTATCTACATGTATTGCCCCTGGAATATGTCCTTTTGTATAAGTTGGACTATCTTTGTAAGTTCCCCAAGAAACTTCTAAAACCTCATAATTTTTAGATTCTGGTTGATTTCCATCTATTACACTTTGTACCCACTGAGGAGATACAAATACTTTTTTTGTATCTACTTGTTCAGCTTTTACATCTGACTTTGCTTTCGTTGACTCTTGTGATTCATTTGAAGATTTGCTACATCCTACTGCCATTGTTGCTACCATTGTGATTCCAATCAATGCACTAATTAATTTTCTTTTCATACATCTTCCTCCGTTATGATTTTCATTGTCTTAAAAAAATTATTCTTTCAGATGATTTCAATGTTTATTCTAGCTTTTCTTAATAAAAATAATTCTAAAAATTTTAAATTTATTAAAATTTTCTCCAACATTTTATCACATACGACATAAATCTCCAATCTTTATAGAAAAAAACTATACTTTATATTAACATCATTTATATTTTCTATATTTATTATGATCAAAATCCCTAATAAATCAAAATGTGACGAAAATTATAGGATGTGAATATTATAAACTAGATAATATTTTTTATCTAACTTATAACTCTATAGGAGAGTGTAATTTTCATGCTTAATGAAAAGATAATGATTATAGATATTCCATTCAATATATTAGATCATCCTTTTTGGTGTGGATTTAAAATTCTTTACTCCACAATATCCCAAAAAGCTCAAACCAAAGAATGGATAGATCCAAGAATAGACGTATTTATGGATTATACAGCTAAAAGTCTCATAAACCAAACTAATCAAAATTTTAAATGTATATTAAGACATACACCTGGAACAAAAGATATTATAGCTGATTCTCTTTCTAGATATCCAAAGTTGCCTGGCAATATAATTTTTACAGATGATGGAGATAACTTAATAAAAGAAATTATTAGTCCATATAAATATGTATTTCATATAAGAATTGATAGTGATAATATGTTCAGTCCAGACTATATAGATCAATTATATAAAATTGAAAACTATAAAAATTTACAATGTATATTATCTCAAACGGGATATATGTATGATGCTAATAGAGATATTTTAGCAAATATGGATCATCCTTCCCCTTCATTTTATGCTTTTATCTATACAGTAGAAAATTTTCTTTTGGGTCTACGATATCCTGTAAAAGATGACCATTGGGGTGCAATAAGCTATGTTCATGAAGTTGTTCCTACTCCAAGTTATATGATAATTATCCATAAACTTAATGTGAGCAATGATTTTCAAGTTATTTTAGAATATCCATTTATAAAAACTTGGCTTGCCAGTGAAGAAGAAAAAGAAAAAGCACTAAAATTTTTTAAATTAAAATAATCTAAATCATTTTAAATGCTATAAGTTAATGCTATATTTTTAGTTGCAAATAATAAGGGTTTATGACATTGTTCATAAACCCTTTAAACTAAAAAATAATATTTAATACATAGTTTACCTTAAATTTATTTTTTATAATCTATCTAAACCTTGTTTTAAGTCAGCTATTATATCTTCTGCATCTTCAAGACCAACAGATATTCTTATTAATCCTTCAGATATTCCAGCTTCAGCTCTTTCTTCTTGAGTATATGGAGAATGAGTCATTGAAGCCGGATGTTGTATTAATGTTTCACAATCACCTAAACTAACTGCAAGAGTACATAATTCTAAAGAATTTAGTAATTTTTTACCACCTTCAAGTCCACCTTTAACTTCAAATGCTATCATACCTCCTGGCATATCCATTTGTTTTTTAGCTAATTCATATTGTGGGAAACTTTCTAATCCTGGATAGCTAACTGCTTCTACATTTGCATGAGATTCTAAGAATTTAGCAACTTCTATAGCATTCTTAGTGTGTCTATCCATTCTTATTTGTAAAGTTTTCATTCCTCTTAATATTAAGTAAGCATCAAATGGAGATAAAACAGAACCTGTCATATCCTTAACTCCGAATAATCTAACTTGAGTTATAAAGTCTTTTTTACCAATAACGAAACCTGCGATAACATCTCCGTGTCCATTTAGGTATTTAGTGGCAGAATGAACAACAACGTCAGCTCCTAATTCAAGTGGTCTTTGTAAGTATGGAGTGCAGAAAGTATTATCAACAAATACCATACAACCTTCTACTGTATGAGCTATTTTAGATATAGCTTCTATATCAACTAATTTTAAGTCTGGGTTAGCTGGAGTTTCTAAGTAAACAACTTTAGTGTTTTCTTTCATAGCTCCTTTTACTTCATCTAAGTTAGTTGCATCTACAAAAGTAACTTCTACTCCGTATCTGCTTATTCCATGGTTTAACATTGCATAAGTACAACCATATAAAGTTTTACTTGCAACTATATGATCTCCTGCTTTTAATGCAGTCCATAATGCTGAAGTTATAGCACCTATTCCTGAACCTGTTGACATACAAGCCTCTCCATTTTCTAATAGTGCCATTTTTTCTTCTAGTTGCGCATTTGTTGGGTTCCCAAGTCTTGAATATATAAATCCATCTTCTTCTAATGCAAATCTTCTACCACCTTGTTCAGCACTATCAAATACGAAAGTTGATGTTTGATATATAGGTGTAGTTAAAGCCCCTGATACTGGATCCTTTTTATGTCCTCCGTGTATAGCTTTTGTTGCGAATTTTTTATTCTTTAAGTTTTCCATTTTGAGTTCCCCCTTTAATTTTATTTACGCTATTATATATGAGCAACTCTCATGCCAAACTTTTTAATTTTGGAATAAAAATATTTATTTAATTTTAAAATCGCAAAAACATTGAAAATACGCTATCTTTCGAAACGTTTACACAAAGCTGTAATTTATATTTTAAAAGATAATTTTTTAATGTAAATATTTATTTACAAATCATCTTCCTTTATATTATATTTTTTAACTTTATTCATAACTGCAGTGTGAGATATTCCTAGTGTTTTTGCACTTGATCTATAACTTTTATTGGACTTATATACTTTCATAATTATTTCTTTTTCATATCTTTCCATTTCTTCTTTTAATGAATTAAATTCTATCTCTTCATCTTCTTCTATAAAACTATCAGTAATATCTTCATCTTTATATATAGAGTCTATAACAATATGTTGAGTAGTTAAAATATCTCCATTGCATAAATTCATAGCTCTCTCAATTAAATTTTGAAGCTCTCTTACATTCCCTGGCCAATCATAACTCATTAACTCATCTATAAATTCTTTCTTAAAACCTCTTATATCTTTATTTAACTTCTTATTAAGTTTATTTATAAAAAATTGAACTAATATAGGTATATCATCTAATCGTTCTTTTAAATTTGGTATCTTAATAGGAATTACATTTAATCTATAATATAAATCCTCTCTAAAAGTTCCCTCTTTTATCATCTTTTCAAGATTTTTATGAGTAGCTGCTATTACCCTAACATCAACAGCTTCTTCTTTGCTACTTCCTATTTTTCTTATTTTTCCTTCTTGTAAAACCCTAAGTAGTTTAGCTTGAAGAATCATTGATAATTCTCCTATTTCATCTAAAAATATAGTTCCTTTATTAGCTTCTTTAAATAAACCTTCTTTACCGCTTTGCATTGCTCCTGTAAAACTTCCTTTTTCATATCCAAATAGCTCACTTTCTAATAAACTATCTGGCAGTGCAGCACAGTTAATAGCTACAAATCTTTCATCTTTTCTATCACTTAATTTATGAATGGCATTTGCAAAGAGTTCTTTACCTGTACCACTGTCCCCTCTTAATAAAACAGTAGAGTTACTCTTAGCAATTGTTGTAGTTACTTTTTTTACTTTACCCATGCTTTTACTATTTCCAATTATATCTTTAAACGGACCATCATCATTTTTATTTATTATTTTAACAAGTTGTTTAGCTTTATTAACATCTTTAATAGAAATAACTGCTCCAACAGTTTCATCATAATCGTTAGTTATTCTTCTACCTGTAGTAATATAACTACTTGTGGTGTTTCCATGCTTCAAACTAGATTTTATATTATCGTACTCGATTCCCTTATTAACTAAGTCCGCAATTATATCATCATTACCTACAATTTCTCTAATGTCTCTACCTACTACTTCTGCTTTTTTATAATTAAATAATTTTTGGCAGTAATTATTGAATATATTAATTTTAAAGTCCTTATCAATAGATATAATTCCTTCATCTACTGAGTTAATAACTGCAAGAAGTTGCCTCTCATTCTTTTCGTAAGATAAAAGTTCTACTTCATTTACTGATATTACATCTGCTATGCTACAAATGGCTTCTTTTAATACTTCTTTAGTTTTTGCATCGATATCATTTATCTTTATACAAACCTTTGTAGGAAAAACTTCCATAGATACCAAATCTATCTTTTTATTATAAAGCTTGTACAAAATCTCGGTTGTAATACCAAATCTATCTTTTGTATTTACTTCAAACCTAACCATACAAACGTCTCCCTTTTATATTAAAACCAACTAATTTGAGTTTTTTCATATTTATTTTTATAATCAGCTATAATATCTTTCATATCATATAAAAGATTATATTTTTCACACTCTTCTTTAAAAGTCTTCCATAGCTTATCATAATTTGTAGCCCCATTTTCATAAGATTCTCCATAAACTTTTATATACTTTTTATCTAAATTCTCATATGGAAATATTTTTCTTAATTGCTCAAAATAATACTCTCTTTGATTTTGCCTCAACGTTACTCCTAGTCCATAAGTGAATACAAACTTAGCTCCAGATTGATAGGCCTTTTTAATAATATTTTTTATATTATCTTCATTATCATTAATAAAAGGCAGTATCGGCATTAATAATACCCCTGCATATATTCCATTGTCTGAAAGTTTCTTTAAAGCTTTAAATCTTTTAGATGTTGGGCATACATTGCTTTCTATCTTTTTACATAGATTATCATCATATGTAGTTATAGTTATCTTTATAATAGTAGGTGAATGACTTTGTATTCTTTTTAATATATCTATGTCTCTAGTTATTAAATCACTTTTAGTAGCAATTGATATTCCAAATCTATTTTCATCTACTACCTTTAAAGCCTCTCTTGTTAACATAAATTTCTCTTCAAATGGATTATATGGATCACTCATAGCTCCTGTACCTACAACCCCTTTTGTTTTCTTCGACTTAAGTTCCTTTTTTATTATTTCAGTTGAATTTTCTTTAATCCTAACTCTATCAAATTCTATTATTTGATAGCAGTTGCTTCTAGAATCACAGTATATACAACCATGGCAACATCCTTTATATATATTCATACCATAGTTAATACCAAACCAATGTGGGTTTTCTTTATATCCAGATACAATAGTCTTTGCAGGTATAAATTCCATTGATACCTCAATCCTTTCTAAATTAGCATTTTGCTTAATACGGTTTTACCATATATAATTTTTAAAATCAATAAAAAACTCATATCCAATGGACATGAGTTTTATTTAATCTATGTATTTATATTGTTTTATCAGTTTTAACTATATTTGTAATTAATAAACTTAAAAGTATCAAGATTATACTTACAATCCAAGGCTTTAATCCAAAATTATTAAATAATAAGTTAACCCCAGCAATTGTAACTAAAGCATAGCTAATAGATATTAATATTCCATTTTTAGATTTTTTACTTGATAAAATCATTCTTATACTTAATGTAAACATCCTTATACCTATAAATGCCATAAGCACACCTACAATATCCTGAATTATATAATAATAATGAAACTCCATATTAATTTCTCCTTTTTTATATAGCTTCTTCAACCTCTCTCATCATAATAACTTCTTCTTCTGTGTATGTTTTCATTGTAAATCCTGTAACTCCATATATAAATGTTATTAAAGGCGTTATCCAGTTTAAGAAACAGTATGGTATAAATTCAAAAGAACTAACTCCTAATGTCTGACTACAAAATATTGCATTTGAATTCCATGGAATTAGTGGAGCTCCTAAGGTTGCAGTATCTTGTATAATCCTAGATAAGTTTTCAGGTTTTAAGTTAAATTCCTTGTATAAAGGTCCCATTATAGTTCCTACAAATACAGATGTAAACATCATCGAAGAACTAAAAGCATTTGCAAGATAACTAGATATAAATGTAGTTCCAATTAATTTAGTTCTAGACTTTCCTATCTTACTTAGCATAGGTTGTAATAAAACTTCTAAAAATCCTGTCTTTTGCAAAATTCCAGCTATAACAAATACTATAAATACTAATAATACAGTCTCTGCCATGCTCATTATTCCACCACGATTTAATAGTTTATCTGTATATTCAAGTCCTGTATCTATAGTAAAACCATTAAGCATATAATTTAGTAGCTTGCTAACACTTTCTCCTTCTTGGAAAAACGCTATAATTGCACCTACTACTCCAGAAGCTAGTATAGAAACTATAGATGGTTTTTGTAAAAGTAATAGAACAAGTAAAAATATTATTGGTATTATTGAAACAAATCCTATATTGAAATTAGCTTTTAAAACTTCCATTACTTGGTTTATTTGATTGTAGTCTATAGTGTTATTAGCATATTTAAATCCTATAACTGTATATAAAACTACACAAATTATATAAGCTGGAACTGCCGATAAAGTCATATGTTTTATATGAGTTATAACATCGGTTTTGCAAACTGCTGCTGATAAGTTCGTAGAATCTGAAAGAGGAGAAATCTTATCTCCGAAAAACGCACCAGATATTATTGCACCAGCTGTTAACCCAGCAGGAACCCCCATACTAGTTCCAATACTCATTAAAGCTATCCCTGAAGTACCTAAAGTTCCCCATGAAGTTCCCGTAGCTATAGATGTTAAAGAACATACTAGTAATGTTGTAACTAAAAAATACTTAGGTGTTATTATAGCAAGTCCGCTGTAAACTATAGTTGGAATAGTTCCAGCTGCTATCCATGTAGCAATTAATACTCCAACAGAAAGTACAATTATGTTAGATTGAAACGCTCCTTTTCCTACATCAAATCCCATTTCTTCAATTTCACTATTTGTATAACCTAATTTCATAGCAGCAGGAACTACTATTAACCATGATAATAAAAACATAGTTGTTATAGATGCTTTAAAAACAACCATTCCAACTGTAGTTAAAGATATAATTGCAACCATTACTAATACTGCAAACTGAAACGTAGGTTTTCTTTTTTCTATATTTTTGCTCATTTTAACTGTCCATCCTTTTCAATCTCTCTTGTTTGTATTTTACTCCTATGTTCATTATAAAAAATAATAAACATTCCAGTTATGGGAATGTCAATATATTTTAACTTTTGCTTGTATTCCCATTATAAATTCTTAAATATTTTTATCTAACTCACAACTAATTAATACCGTTCTAATTTGGTACCCTTTTCCTAGAATATTTAAAATCACCATCCCTCTTAGTTTCAATCTCACAATACTGTTAAGCAATATCTATGCCAAATTATTTATTTTTTTTAATATATTACGTATAACTATTGAAATTTAAGTAAATATTTTTATTTTTTAAAAAAACATTTACTTAAATTAATTTGAGTAATTATTAATTCTCGTTATAAATTTAACCCATTAACCAAGTAAAAGTTTTAATGGGTTAAACAGGTAACCCATTAAACTTTTTTCTATTAATTTATTAAAATCTTTATTTAACATTTAATAATGTATATATACACATTTCATCATGCTTATAAAAAAGTGATTATGGCTTATCCCATAATCACTTTAATTGATTTAATAATTTTTAATACATAGTTTACTTTAAATTTATCTAATTCTTTATAATAACTTAATGTCTTTTATGAATATCATATAGTTTTTCTTTTTTTAGCTCTTTTATAAGCGATAAAATCATCATTACTAGAATTATACTAAATGGCAATGCAGTTATTATAGCCATAGTTTGTAGCCCTTTTAGGCCTCCAGTAAATAGCAATGCAACTGCAATTAATGATTGCAATACACCCCAAGTTATTTTTACTTTGTTAGTAGGATTCATAGACCCATTAGAACTAAACATTCCTAATACAAATGTAGCTGAATCCGCAGATGATACAAAAAAAGTTATTATAAGTACAATTGCAATTACACTTGCTATAAATCCTAATGGTAAACTATTTAAAGCTACAAATAACGTTGAAGACATATCTGTCTTTAATGTATTTATTAAACTTAGACTAGTATTTATTTCTAAGTTAAGAGCTGTACCTCCAAACACTGAAAACCATAAGAAACTAAATAAAGCTGGAACTAATAGTACTCCTATTATGAACTCTCTTATAGTTCTTCCCTTTGATACTCTTGCTATAAAAACACCCACAAAAGGAGACCAAGCTATCCACCATGCCCAATAAAACAACGTCCAATCTGATATCCATTTGGACTCTTTAAAAGGAGTTAATCTCAGACTCATATATATTATATTTTGAAGATATGTCCCTAAACTATTGGTGAATATACTAAGTATTTTGGATGTAGGCCCTACTAAAAAAACAAATATTAATAATAACATAGCAATTGCAACATTTATATTACTTAATATCTTGATTCCTTTTTCAAGGCCAGTTGATGCAGATAACAAAAATAATATAGTAGCTATAGCAATTATTATTAATTGATTAAAATAATTTATATCTAATCCAAATAAATTATTCAACCCTCCATTTATTTGCATCGCTCCTAGACCTAAAGAGGTTGCTATCCCAAATGCTGTAGCTATTATTGCTAATATATCTATTATCTTTGCTCTAATTGAATTAGAGTTATCTCCTATTATTGGTGATAAGGTTTGACTTACTAATAATGTTTTTCCTTTTCTAAACCTAAAGTAAGCTATGCTAAGGCCTACTAATGAATATACGGCCCATGCATGTAGCCCCCAATGAAAAAATGAAAATACCATTGATGTGTTTGCTGCTTCTACTGTAAGAGGTTCTATTCCCATCGGTGGATATACATAGTGATCTAGTGGTTCTGCAACTCCCCAAAACACAAGTCCAATACCCATCCCTGCACTAAATAGCATTCCAAACCATGTTATATTACTAAATTCTGGTTTATCACTTTCTTTACCTAGCTTTAATTTACCATACTTACTAAATGCAAGTAATATCATAAATACCAAAACTATAAATGTTACTATTAGAAATAACCAACCAAATTGTTTAGTTGTAAACTCAAGAGCCGTATTTGCAATACTACCTAAAGATTCTGGTAATATAAGCCCCCATAATACAAATAATCCTATTAAAATTACAGATACATAATATACCATATAAAACTCCTTAATATTTATACTTTTTATAATATTTTCTCATGATTTACAATTTATATACTATTTATTGTAAATAATAACCTTATCAAAGGATTCTCTATATGTAATACTTTACTTAAATAGTTTTAAATTTATTTATCATGTTTATTAAACAGAGCTTTATATATTCAAATAATATCTTTTAATTAATTACTAATATTTAATTATATTTATTCTAAATATTATAATTATCCCTATACAAATTTTTATATTTCAAATTCTGTATTGTTTTTATCTATAAATCCTACCTTTACATCACAAGAAAATACTTCTTTTAATAAATTTGCTAATTCATCTCTTGCCGACATAACACTATCATAGTTTTTATTTGTAAATCCATCTATAGGGAAAAATATATTTTTACTTTCATTGGTGATTTTTCCTTGCTCGCTTTGTCTCCATATCCATCTTCTTGTTCTTACATTATCTCCTGCTGAATAAATCAATTCTCCATCTTCCAAAATTTCTGTTTCTTCAGTTCCTAAAGGAATAAAACCATCCCCTTCTTTAGAAAATCTAACCTCTATGTCCCCATCTAATGTGTCTATATCATGTGCTCCTAATGGAACCATATATTTTAAAGATACTGCATTTCCTAAATCTACAATAGGACTTATGTTAGGTAGCCCTTTACCTTTAGATGTTCTAGTAAGCATAGCTTCAATAGAACTCATAAATTTATTGGGGTTAATTCCTAATTCTTTAAATGCATCTCTATAACATAGTATGCCCTCTAATTCTTTAACCTTAGTATCTTTAAATTTATCTTCACAGTCTTTTATTGATTGATCTAATTTTTCTACAATATCATTTTTTACTAAACTATTATCAATTCCTTTTGCTACTATAACTCCAAAACAAACATTATCTAACTTTTCAAATACTTCACTTGATACACTAAATTTCATATTAATCCTCCAAAACTTTGAGTCCTATTTATAATAAAACTCGTATTTTACTACCATATTTATTATAAAAAATAATAAACATTCCAGTAGCTGGAATGTCAATATATTTTTACTAGTATTTGTATTTCTGTTACATATTCTGAAGAATTTGTAGTTAATCCTGAATCTACTAAGGTTATTTCTATCGAATCCTCTAATATTTCATAGTTATTTTCTTCTATATATTTTAAAATTCTTTCATAATAAATATCAGAATCATCATGTAATCCATTAAATCTTAGACATATATATTTTCCTTTAGGTAAAATTTTGCTTATTTCTTTACTATATTTTTTATTTTCTACAAAAATAAAAGTTGAGTCATAATCTTTGAATAATTTATTTTTCAATTTATCTTTAGATATAGAAACGCCTACTTCTCCTAAAAATATAGATGACTTTTTATTTGCCTTATTTTCTAGCTTTCTAATAGAAATCTCTAAGTCTTTGTTTGTTTTAACCTCTTCCTTTAATAAAACAATAGACCTCTCATCAATATCCGCTTCTATTATTTTATTTATTTTTTCATAATCTATTGAATCTTTTATTTTATTAATCCTACCCTTAACTTTGTTTTGTATAATTTCTAATTCTTCTATCTTTTTCTTAATTGCTTCTTCTTGAATTTCAAATAAGTTAAGCATGTTGTTTATACTTCTATTGTCTAAATAATATTTTATTTTACTTAGAGGTATCTCCATGCTTTTTAGATAAATTATAGTATTTAATTTTTCAAATTGATTTGTTGTGTAATATCTATAGTTGTTTTTTTCGTCTATATAACTTGGCTTAAATAAATCTATTTCATCATAATATCTTAATGTTTTTTTATTAATATCAAATAAAATCGCTATTTCTCCTATTGTAAATAAATCTTTTATATTAGTTTTATTACTCATTTATATCCTCTCTATAATCAATGTTTTTTAGTTAATTATATCACTCGTTGTATTTTTAGTGATTAAGTTACAGAATTAAATTTAGATTAATTATATAATTTAGAAAATTCATTTTTTAAAACGGAGGTAAATATATGGCTAAAATAAAAAGAAAAGCAATTGTTGATACTGATCTTTGTGTAGCTTGTGGTTCATGCGTAAAAGTGTGTCCACTTCAAATCATAAATATAGAACAAGGAGTATTCGCAAAAATAGATACTGAAAAATGTGTTGGTTGCGGAAAATGTGCTAAATCTTGTCCAGCATCAGTTATAAATATTAAAACTATGGAGGTGGTCTAATATATGAAGAAAAATAAAAAGAAACTTACGGATTATATGTGGATTTTGAGTGTAGCTTATTTAACATTAGGACTTTTTAATATATTATTTGCATGGTTAGGACTTTTATGCTTCTCAATTCCTTTAATAATCTCTCTAGCTGGCGGAGGGAAAAAATATTGTAATGTTTACTGTGGTAGGGGGCAAATGTTGGACCTAATGGGTACTAAACTTAAACTTTCGAGAAATAAAGATATCCCTAACTTCTTAAAAAGCAAGTGGTTTAGATATGGATTTTTAGTATTCTTTTTAACTATGTTCGTATCTATGTTAAATACTACTTACTTAGTGTTTAGTAGTGCAAAAGACTTAAAAGAAGTCATTACTTTAATATGGACATTCAAAGTTCCTTGGCATTGGGCTGATGTAAGTATGGTTTCGCCATGGGTTGCTCAATTTGCATTTGGATTTTATAGTATGATGCTTACATCTTCAATACTTGGTATTATAACTATGATGCTATATAAACCAAAATCTTGGTGTGTTTACTGTCCAATGGGAACTATGACTCAGCTTATTTCTAAAGCAAAATATAAACCAATAGAAGGCTTTGGTTGTGAATCAGGTTGTACTTCTTGCTCTACCGGATGTAGCTCAAAGTAAATAAAAATAGACCCCGTACAAAAGGGGTCTATTTTTTATTAATTAACATTTTATTTTTTCTTATACGGTGTATTTATAAGAGGTAAGCTAGTTCTAAACTCTTTATCAAATCTATAATAAGCATTTGCTGTTGCAGGTGCTGTTGGTATTGCTGTTATTTCCCCTATACCTTTAGCTCCATATGCCAATCCATCTTTATTTTTTTCTATTATTATAGGCTCTATTGGTGGAGCATCTGTTGATTTAAAAAGCCCTAGTGTTCCATATTTAGCTTTAGGTACACAATTTTCTAATGGATAAGTTTCTGTAAGTGCGTATCCTAACGACATTACTACTCCACCTTCTATTTGACCTTCAACATTAATTGGATTAACTGCTCTACCAACATCATGTGCAGCTATAACTTTTTCTAACTTTCCATTTTCATCTAATATTACAACTTGAGTAGCATATCCATAGGCAACGTGACTTACTGGATTTTCTTTATCAGATCCCATTCTGTCTGTCACACTAGAATATGTTCCTAAAAACTCTTGACCTTCTAAGTCATTTATTGTTTTTCCAGAATCTAGTTCCTTTTTAAGTTGAAGACATGCATTTTCGTTGCCTCTCCTGTAAATACAGTTTGTCTAGATGCTGTAGTATTTCCTGAATCAGGAGTTAAATGAGTGTCAGGTGCTTGGTATATAACATCTTCTGGTTTTAAACCTGTAGTCTGACAAAGCATTTGAATCATAGTCGTCGCTAATCCTTGACCTATACAAGATGCACTTGTTCTTAAATGTATTTTCCCACCTTTTATAGCTAACTTGCATCTACCTATATCAGGTATTCCTACTCCTACCCCTGCATTTTTCATAGCACAAGCTATTCCTGCATAAGGGTATTTATCATACTCTTTCTTAACAGCTTCTAGTGTTTCTACCATAGCTGTTCCTTCATCTGCTATTTGTCCATTTGGTAATACTTGCCCTGGTCTTATAGCATTTCTGTATCTTATCTCCCATGGAGATATTCCTACCATTCCGCTAGTAAATTCAAATTAGATTCTGTGGCAAAGCAGCTTTGCGTTACTCCAAATCCTCTAAATGCTCCTCCTGGAGGATTATTTGTATACACAGCCTTACCATGTATATCTATATCTTGATAGTTATAAGGTCCTGCTGCATGTGTACATGCTCTCTCTAATACAGGACCTCCTAGTGATGCATAGGCCCCAGTATCTGAAACTATTGTAGCTTTTAGTGCTGTTAAGTATCCATTTTTATCACATGAAGTTGTAAATTCCATCTCCATTGCATGCTTCTTTGGATGCACTATTATACTTTCTTTTCTAGTTAATTGAACCTTTACATACTTCTTCGTGTGATATGCAAGTAAAGCAGCATGATGTTGAACACTCATATCCTCTTTACCTCCAAATCCTCCGCCAACCATTTTATTTATTACTCTAACTTTTTCATGTGGAAGGCCTAGCATATCTGCACACTCATGTTGAGTCGCATATACTCCTTGATCCGAAGAGTATATTATTACACCATCATCTTCATAAGGACCAGCTACTGCACATTCTGGTTCTAAAAAAGCATGTTCATTAAATGGAACAGAATATCTTCTTGTTACTACATACTTAGAATTTTTTATTTTTTCATCAGCATTGCCTCTTACTAACTCTTTTTCTACTAAAATATTTCCACCTTCATGAATTTCCGGAGCATCTTCTTGTAATGCTTCTTCTGGACAAGTTAAAGGTTTTAATTCTTCATAATCAACTTTTACTAATTTCTTAGCTTCTTCTAAAGCTTCCTTTGATTTTGCAGCAACTAATGCTACTGAGTCTCCTAGGTATCTAGTAATTTCACCTTCTGGAATTAACGTATCCCAGTCTTTCTTTAAGTGCCCTACTTTTATTGTTCCAGGTATATCTTTAGCTGTTAATACAGCTACTACACCTGGATATTTTTTAGCTTCTTCTATATCAATTTTTTTACTAAAGCCCTTGGATACATAGTTCTTACTGCAGATCCATAAATCATTCCATCTATTCTAATATCATCTACATACTCTGCTTTACCTAAAGTTTTTGCCACTGCATCAACTCTATGTAATTTATCTCCAACAAGCCCCTTACACTCAACTTTTGGAACTTCTATATTTTCTCTAATTATTTTAGCAGCTTGCTTTACCGCTTCTACTATCTTTACATATCCTGTACATCTACATATGTTTCCTCTTAAAGCTTTTCTTATCTCTGCTTCTGTTGGATCTGGATTTATATCTAGTAATGCTTTAGAACTTATTACCATTCCAGGTATGCAGAACCCACATTGTACTGCTCCTGCATTTGTAAATGCATATGCATATGCATCCATTTCTTTCTCAGACATTCCTTCTATGGTAACAATATTTTTACCTACTAGCTTTTGTGTATTAAATACGCAAGCTTTTGTAGCTTTACCATCTATAATAACCATACAAGTTCCACATGCACCCTCTGCACATCCATTTTTTACAGAAGTTATGTTCATATCTTCTCTTAAAAACTCTAGTAGTTTTTTATTTTCTTTTGCTTGAACAGTTTCCCCGTTTAATGTGAATTCAAACATATATGACCCCCTAGTTTATAGTTCTTACTATATACTTTCCAGTAGGATGTTCTACTGTTAACTTTCCTTCTTTTATAACTTCAATCCCCCTTAAAAATACATGCCTAAACTGGCAATCAACTTCGTATCCTTCATATGGAGTATAGTCCGTATTTTGAGTTTGATTTTCTGAACTTATTGTATTTTTAATTTCAGGATCTATAACCACTATATCTGCATCGCTACCTACTTCAATGCTCCCTTTTTGAGGATACATTCCAAATAACTTTGCTGCTTTTGTAGACGTTAACTCTACAAATTTGTTCATACTTATTTTTCCTTCTTTAACTCCGTATGTATATAAAAGACCCATTCTATGTTCAACTCCTGGACCCCCATTTGGAATTTTGCTAAAATCATTTATTCCAATATCCTTTTGGCCTTTATAGTTAAATGAACAATGATCTGTTCCTATAGCATCAATGTCTCCCTCTTCTAAAGCTTTCCATAAAGCCTCATTGTCTGCTTTTTTTCTAAGTGGTGGTGACATTACATACTTAGCACTTTCAAAACCATCTAAATCATATAATTTATCATCTAAAAGCAAATATTGTGGGCAAGTTTCTGTGTATACTTTAACCCCATCTAATCTAGCTTTTTTAACTTCTTCTAACGCATCCTTTGAACTTAAATGAACTACATATACAGGTGCATTTGCAGTCTTTGCAATTTTCATTAATCTATAAGTAGCCTCTACCTCTACATCTGATGGTCTACTTAGTTGGTGGTATTTAGGTGACAATTGATTATTCTTTTTACACTCATTTATTAGCTCACTTATTATATCTCCATTTTCGCAGTGGAATCCTATAAGCACTCCTAACTCCTTAGCTCTTTTCAAAGCTTTAAATATAATTCCATCATCAACTTGTAGTGTATCCTTATATGCCATATACATTTTAAATGATGTAACACCCTCATTTATCATATCTTTCATTTCTTTGGATGTATTATCATTCCAATCTGTTATAGCCATATGAAATCCATAATCTGAATAGCATCTTCCCCTAGATTTATCATGCCATTCTCTAAGACCATCATTTAACGTATGTCCTTTTGATTGAGTAGCAAAATCTAGTATTGTAGTTGTACCTCCAACTATAGCTGCTTTAGTTCCTGTTTCAAAATTATCAGCTGTTATTGTAATTCCAACATCTAAGTCAAAATGAGTATGGGTATCTATTCCTCCAGGTACAAGATAGCACCCATTTATAGGTACTATCTTATCTCCTTCTTTAAATAAATCAGCTCCAATTTCAGCTATTTTTTCATTTTCAATTCTTACATCTGCTTTATAGGATTTTACATCCGTTACTATTGTTCCACCTTGTAAAATTAGCCCCATTTTAATTTCCTGCCTTTACTTTGCTTCTACAGCACCCATTTGCATTGTTAATGCTCTCTTTGGACATCGTGTTACGCATAATCCGCATCCAAAACATTTATCTTCATCTATAACCATTTCATCTCCAACTTCAATTGCTTCATATACACAACTTGTTACGCATTTTTTACACTTTATACATTTATCTTGATCTACTTGTGGTACTACCGCATGAGTTCTAAATTCCATCTCTTGAACTTTCTTATGTGCTAACCCTTTTATTTCGTTTACATCTGAATATCCATTTGCTTCTAAGAATTCGTTTAATTCTCTAGCTATTTTTCCGTATACTTGTGGTCCTTTAAGTATTGCTTCTGTACAAGTTTGTACTGCTGAAGCTCCAGCCATCATCATTTCAGCAACATCTCTTCCGCAAGTTATTCCACCTACACCTATTATTGGTATATTTACAACTTTAGAAGCTTCGTATATACATCTTACTGCTAACGGTCTTATTGGAGCTCCTGATAACCATCCGTATCCCGTTTTACTTCCCATTATAGGGAATCCTGTTTCAACATCTATTGCCATACACGGTCCAAACGAATTTATCATTACAAGACCATCTGCTCCTGCTTCTTCAACAGCTTTTGCAATTGTTTGTATATCAGTGTGAGGACTCATTTTCATAAATACTGGTACGTCTAATGCAGCTTTTGCAGCTTTTAAAGCATTTACTATAGGAGTAACATCTGTTCCTACATAATGTGTAGATAACTCAACTGCATCTGCATAAGGCTTAACAAGTGGTGCTACTTTAGCGATATCTTCTGCTGTATATCCCATACTTATTATTACTGGAACTCCTGCACTTTTAGCTTTTGCATATTCTTCAGCTATCCATTGTTCCTTTGGTAATTCAGACCATAACTCTGTATTTAAAAAACCACTGTTAGTATTTGCCATACATGGTCTTGGTACGTCTGCTGGAAGTACAGATATAGTTTTTGTGCATATACCTCCTGCTCCACCTTTTACAGCTTCTATACATAAATCTCCATCTTTAGCTCCTGGTCCTGCTGCTGTCATTATTGGATTTGGAAACTCCATATCGTGTATTTTAACTTTTAAATTTGCCATTTTTTTAATCTCCCCTTTTTCATTTTTGTTTATATTTTCACAAAACGCATTCTAATTAATATATTTAAACTGCTTTCTCATCTGTTTCATTATCATTGTTTGATTCTTTTTTACTTCCTAATTCATTAAAGAATATATTCAGTATAACTGCTGCTAAACTTCCTGTTGTTATACCACTATGGAATATTGTTTGCACCCAATTTGGGAAGTTATGATAAAAATCAGGATTCGCTAAAGGTATCATTGCCAATCCTACACTTATTGCTACAATTACTCCATTTTTTGTCCCATTAAATTCAACTTTGCTTAACGTTCTTATTCCACCTACTAAAACCATCCCAAACATTGCGAATCCTACTCCACCAAGAACCTGTTTCGGTATTGCTGCTATTATTGATGCAAATTTAGGTATAAATCCTAATACCAATAAGATAATACCTGCATGTATCGCTATGTATCTTGACTTTATTCCCATCAATCCAACAAGCCCTGTATTTTGAGCAAATGGAGTTATTGGGAATGAGTTGAATATACTAGATAGAAAAGTTGAGATACCATCTCCTCTTAATGCTCTTTTTATATTTGCGCCATCTATATCTTTATCTACCATCTCATGTATTGCCATCATGTTTCCTAATGATTCAGTCATTAGTACTAACATTATTAATCCTAAAGATATTACTGCTGATGGTTCAAATACCGGCATACCAAATTTTAAAGGTACATTAACACTAAACCAACTTGCACTAGCTACATTACTAAAATCAGCCATACCTAACGCAGCTGCTAATACTGTTCCGATTACTATTGCAAAAAGTATTGCTGCACTATTCCAGACCCCTCTTAAATACTTAAATAGCACAATAGTTATAGCTAAAACAGCTAATGCTAATCCTACTTGAGACGGTTCAGCTGGACCTACTTTACTATCAGTTATCCACTTAATCCCAACTGGTAATAGAGATACCCCAATTACAAGTACTACTGTTCCTGTAACTACTTTTGGGAAAAATCTTATTATTTTTTCAAATACTGGAGCTATTATTATACAAAACAATCCCGCTGCCATAACTGCCCCAAACACAGTTTGCATAGCTAGATTTGGGTCTTGATATGATGAAGCTATAGATGTCATGGCTGCAACAGCCGCAAAGCTAGTTCCTTCGATTACCGGAATCTTAGCACCTGCAATATTTCCTATCCCAAAAGCTTGTATCAGCGTTCCTACCCCCGCCATAAATATACAAGCACTAATTAAAAAAACTATACTTTCATGGTCTAGTCCTGCAGCACTTCCTACCATCATAGGAACTGCCACCGCTCCTGCACACATTGCTAGTACGTGTTGTAATGAGAATATCCACGACTTGGATACCGGTATTCTCTCATCCACTGGAGCTATTTTAGGGCTTTTTTCTTGAGACATTTATAGTCCCCCTTTTATATTATTTTTTATATTCTATCCCACAACTTGTTGCTCATCTCTCTACTCTTTGCTAATATCGACTCTTCATCAATATTTAATAAAATTCTATCCTTCATCAATACTTTTCCATTTATAATTGTTGTATCAACGCTTCTTCCTGTCATCCCAAATATTATGTGTCCATTTTCTGTATTTTCATTAAGCGGAGTATGCGGTATATAATCTACAACTATTACATCAGCATATGCTCCCTCTTTTAAAACTCCTAGATCTTTTTTATAATGCTTACTAGCTATTTTTCTGTTGTTTTCAAATAACATAGTTGGAGCTTCTGCCCATCCAACTCTTGGATCTCTTAATTGATGTTTGTGTATTATATTTGCAACCTTTAAAGATTCAAACATATCACTTGTATATCCATCAGTTCCTAATCCAACAGTTATTCCTTTGTTTAGTAAATGAACTACAGGAGAACATCCTACTGCATTTCCCATATTAGATTCTGGATTATGTACAACAAAAGATTTATTTTCTTTTATTAATTCCATTTCTTCAGAATCTATATGAATACAGTGAACTGCTATAGTTTTGTCATTTAAAACATTGAAATCATTTAATCTTTGTACAACCTTTTTATTGTATTTTTCTTTATTTATAATGACATCATCTATCCCCTCTGCTGTATGTACATGATATCCAGCATCTAGATTAGCCATTTCATTTGCACATTTTTCTAAAGTTTCATCAGATAATGTAAAAGCTGCATGAAGTCCAAACATACCTTTTACCATATCTGATTCATCATCTTTAGCAAATTTTATAAAATTAACGTTTTCCTGAATTCCTTGGTCTATCGTTTTTAATCCATCTCTATCAGATACTTCATAACAAAGGTTAGTTCTAATTCCTAAATTCTTAGCTACATCTTTTATAGTAAACAAACTTCCCT
This sequence comes from Paraclostridium sp. AKS73, assembly GCF_025671395.1. NCBI lineage: Bacteria > Bacillati > Bacillota > Clostridia > Peptostreptococcales > Peptostreptococcaceae > Paraclostridium > Paraclostridium sp. AKS73. The sequence continues at coordinate 127,417 of NZ_JAIXHU010000004.1, forward strand.
CTATAGCAAATGGACTCGCGTGGTGATCAAATACTGTTGTAACTCCATTTTTCATACAATCTATATAAGTTGAATAAGCACTATATTTTGTATCTTCTAAAGTAAGTTTTTTATCTAATCTCCACCATAAGTTTTCTAAGATTTCCATAAAATTTTCTGATGGTTTTCCTGGTACCGCCATCCCCCTAGCAAAAGAACTATATATATGCATATGAGTGTTTATAAGCCCTGGCATTATTACCTTTTTATTCGCATCTATGAACTCATAATCTGAGTACTTTTCCTTCATTTCTTTAGTTGAACCAATCTCTTTTATAACCTTACCTTCGATAACTACACAACCGTCTTCCATATATGGATTTTGCTCATTTTTAGTTATCAATCTCCCATTTCCAACTAATATCATGTTTTGATACCTCCTAAGGTTATCTCAATACTTTACCAGCCTTAATATGTTTATATTCATTTTCTTCAATTACGCAGTTTCCATTTATGATTACATAGTCTATACCTGTTGGATATTGAGTAGAATTAATATAATCATCACACCCTGAAACTTTGTCTTTATCGAATATAACTATATCTGCAAAGTATCCCTCTTTTAGTTGACCTCTATCTTTTATACTGAAACTTTGTGCAGCTTTTTTGGTCATTTTATGAACTGCTTCTTGTAAAGTCAATACTCCTAGTTCTCTAACATATCTTCCTAATATTTTAGGGAATGATCCGTATGCTCTTGGATGTGGCTTTCCTGATAATAGACCATCTGTACAAACATTTTGTTCTTCTCTCTTCATAAAAGTTATAATATGCTCTTCTAATCCATAAAAATCTACCATTCCAACTGCATTTTCTTCTTCTAATAATAGGTCCATAGTAGCATCAACAGGATCTTTACCTCTCATTTCACCTATTTCTAATAGACTTTTACCTATTGTATTTTCATTCTTTTTATTCTTTACACTTGTAACAAAAATTTGATCTATACCTGCAAATTGAATAAAGTTATCCCAACCTTCTATTCCATTTTCGATATCTTTTTTCATTCTATTTCTATCATCTTCATTTTGTAATCTTTCTAATAGTTTATCTGTTCCTCCTGAATGTGCCCAAGGAGGAAGAACTACTCCAAGCATGGTACTACCTGCAGCATATGGATATTGATCAAACGAAACTTTGATACCTTCTAATTTAACTTTTTCCAATAACTCTAAAACTTGTGGTATGTACTTCCAGTTATCTTTTCCACATACTTTGAAATGTGAAAAATGAACCTTAACCCCAGATTCTTTTCCTATAGTTATTATTTCTTCCATAGATGTAAGAATCGTATCAGCTTCACTTCTTTGATGAACAACAAATACTCCATCATATTTTGCAACAACCTTGCACATTTCTATTATCTCTTCAGTCATAGAATAAGCACATGGTATATATATAAGCCCTGTAGATAATCCAATAGCACCTGCTTTTAATTCTCTTTCTGTGATTTCACACATCTTTTGAATTTCTTCTTTAGTTGCTGGTCTATCTTCTAATCCCATAGCTTCCATTCTAATATTTCCATGAGGAACTAAGTAAGTTTCATTTAATCCTACTCCGTTATCTTCCATCATAGTAAGATAGTTATCAGTAGTTTCATATTCCCAATCTATCTCGTCACTTTCACCATCTAGGCCTGCTAGATTTTTTCTCCATGAAGGAATAAATTCCTTAGGAAGTGGGGCCATAGATATACCATCTTGGCCCAACACTTCTGTTGTTATTCCTTGTCTTATCTTTATTTCATTAAATGGATTTACTAAAATCATAAGGTCTGAGTGGCTATGAGTATCTATAAAACCAGGACATACTACTCTACCTCTTGCATCTATTATCCTATCTACATTTTCTGTAATCTCAGTTGATATTTTACTTATCTTGTCATCATTAATTAACACATCACCTATAAATGGTTCTGTATTATTACCATCAACTACTAGCCCTTGCTTTATTAAAATTTTCATAACACTTACCCCTATTTATTTATTTTTTATAAACTGATTTAAGTATTCCGTAGTAACCTTCTGCTCCTATAAATAATTGTTCTTGTTCTATATATTCATCTATTGTATGAGCAAGATTTTCTTTTGAAGGTCCAAATCCTATTGTTTTTATTCCTGCTTCACCTGCATAGTGACTTCCATTTGTACAGAATGAGTATTGAGTTATTTGACTATCTATTCCAGCTTCTTTTAATCCTTTATATGCTGCTTGAACAAACTCATCTTGCTCATCATATAACCAACCTGGGAAGAATCTTTCACCTTCTATTTTATTTCCTGTATAGCATCCTTCACATCCTATAGCATAAGAAACTTTAGCATCTAGCTCCGCATCTTCTTTCATCATTTCATCTAATAATGCTTGTATTGGAGCTAGTACTCCTTCTTTATTTTCTCCTACTAATAATCTTCTATCAAAAGTAGCTTTACAATAATCTGGTACTACTGAAGCCCCTGGGTATGGAGAAGATTTTATATCAGTTAAAACTAATATTCCAGGTCCTAATACTGGGTGAGTAGGTGGCTCTAGATTTTGTATTTTTTCTATTATCTTAGACATTTTATATACTGCATTTATTCCTTTGTGTGGATTAGCAGAGTGAGCTGGTTTCCCGAAAGTTTCTACTACTATTTCTCCTCTACCTCTTTGCCCTATCTTTAAGTTAAGTTCTGAAGATTCTCCTATAACAACATAGTCTGGCTTAACAGCTTCACTTATTTTTCTAGCTGCTATTCCTTCAAATATTTCTTCATGAACTACACCTGCTACATATAATTCACCTTCAAAATCCTTTTTTGTATCTTCTGCAAAGTATGAAACAGCAGCTATCATCGCACTTAACTGACCTTTCATATCAGAAGTACCTCTACCGTATATTTTCCCATCATTTATAACTCCACCAAATGGAGGGAATGTCCACTTACTTTCATCTGGTACTTCTACTGTATCTATATGTCCATCAAATAATATTTTCTTTCCTTCTTTATTCCCTTTGATACAACCTATTATGTTTCCATATTCATCTCTAAACCAGCTATCAAATCCTAGTTTTTTGAAGTTTTCTTCTATTGCTTTAACTACATTTTCTTCATGTCCTGAATAACTTGCATTTCTTATTAATGATTGACATAACTCAGTTAATTCTTGTTTTCTTTGTTCATTTAACATCATATTAATCCCCCTTAATTTTTCTAATTATCATCTATATACTTGCACATTCTCCGTCCCAAACTATGCTTCTATATTTCTCTGGATCCGTGTCTCCTTCAGTACTTATTAGCAATACTTTAGAATCTTTATCTAGTTTTAAAGCTTCTCTAAGATCTTTTAATTTATCATTGCTCATTATAGCTGCTAATAATCCTGTTGTTACAGCTCCTGATTCCCCTGATATAACTTTTGTATCTCCTGTTAATGGATTTCCTAATACTCTCATGCCTTTAGCTGAAACCCAATCTGGTGCTGAAACAAAAGCTCCTGAATAGTTCTTTAATATTTCAAATCCTATTGTATTTGGCTCTCCACAAGCAAGACCAGCCATTATTGTAGGCATATCTCCACCAACAAATCTTGGTTTTCCATCTCCAGCTTCTGCAGATTTGTAGAAACAATCTGCTTCATCAGCTTCTACTACTACTGTTATAGGACACTCATCAAATGCGTTAGCTATGTATCCTTGTACTGCACCTGCAAGAGATCCAACTCCAGCTTGAACAAATACATGTGTAGGTCTTTCTACCCCGTACTCTTTTAATTGTTCCACTGCTTCTTTAGCCATTGTCCCGTACCCTTGCATTATCCAAGCAGGAATATCTTCATAACCATCCCATGCTGTATCTTGAACTATAAGTCCTCCAACTTTTTTTGCATCTTCATCTGCTAATCTAACAGCATCATCATAGTTAAGGTCAGTTATACTTGCATCTGCCCCTTCTGCTTTTATGTTGTTTAATCTTGTTATTGATGATCCTTTTGGCATATAAACTACTGATTTTTGCTTTAATTTATTTGCAGTCCAAGCAACTCCTCTTCCGTGGTTTCCATCAGTAGCTGTAAAGAATGTCATATCTCCAAGTTTTTCTCTAACTTCATCAGATATTAATTTTTCATAAGTTAATTCTGATATATCCATTCCTAATTTTTCAGCCATGTGTCTTGCCATAGCAAACGATCCGCCTAGCACCTTAAATGCATTTAACCCAAATCTATATGATTCATCTTTTACGAAAACTCCGCCAACTCCTAATACTTCAGCTAAATTATCTAATTTAACTAATGGTGTTTTTGTATATTGTGGGAAACTTTCGTGGAAAGATTTCACTTTACTTATCTCTTCATCATTTAAAAACTCTATAGTCTTTTCCTTATTTTCATTCTTTGGTAGGTTATTTAATTTCCATTTTATTTCTCTCATAATTCTCCCCCTTGTATAAATGTTTTCGTAATTTGTATAAAGCAATTAATATGCCAAACTTAAATTTATTTTCTTAACAAACCTTGAACCTTAGCTTTTTAAACTAAAACTTTGTTAATTCACTCACATTTTATATTTTTGAATATCCTTAATTCCTTTCCACATATAATAAAAATTCTCAAATCGGGAATTTTTACCGATTTGAGAATTTTCATTTTGGGAATTATTTAATTTTCATCTAGTTTTCTATATAAAGTAGATACACCTATTCCAAGCTTTTTGGCTATTTCCTTTTTAGCTTTTGTGTCTCTTCCATATTTATCAAGTATACTGTTTATATAAAATAACTCTAATTCTTTCATAGTTAAAATTTCTTCATAATTATCAATTCTTACTATATTGCTACTGTTAGTATTTTTATTTGTAGTATTTATTTCTTTTATTTTATTATTATTCTTTTCATAATACTTGATTATATCTATTGGCAACATATCTTCTGATATTATTCCATCTTCTCCGATTATATTCATCATATATTCCGCTGAGTTTTCTAATTCTCTTATATTTCCCGGCCAATAATAATTAATCAACTTATTCATCACAGATTCTTCAATTTTCTTTACATCTATGTCGAATTCTATTGAATATCTAGTTAATATATTCATAAATATATCTTTAATATCTTCTTTTCTATCTCTAAGTGGTGGTAAATTAATAGGCATTACATTTAATCTATAATACAAGTCACTTCTAAACTTACCGCTATTAACTAAATCTAGTATATTTTGATTCGTAGCTGCTATTACCCTTATATCTAAATCTATAATTTTATTAGACCCTATCCTAACTAACTTTCTCTCTTGTAAAACTCTTAATAATTTAGCTTGTAAATGTACAGATAAATCTCCTATCTCATCTAAAAATATTACTCCCGTATTAGCTAACTCAAACTTTCCTATTTTGCCTTCATTACTTGCCCCACTAAAAGCTCCTTTTGCATATCCAAAAAGCTCGCTTTCTAATAGTGCTTCTGGAATAGCTGCACAGTTTATAGCTATAAACGGTTTAGTACATCTATTTCCTTCTGCATGGATTGACTTTGCAATTAACTCTTTACCTGTTCCACTTTCACCAGTTATTAAAACTGTTGAGTTAGATTGTGCAACTCTCTTAGTTCTAATTTTAACTAGCTTCATAGCTTCGCTATTACCAATTATAGAATCTATTTTTTTAACTTCCCACTTAGTATTTATTTTTTGATCTTTATTTTCCTTAACTTCATCAAAAATTAGAAGCTTATCATAATTGTTAATATAAGGATGAACAGGTATTATTTTATATGTAGTATGATAAACTTTGTCATCTATACTAAAGCTTAACATCTCATTATTATCTTCATTTTGTTCTATGGCTCTTATTTCTACTAATTTGCCTATTGGATCATCAAAAATATTTAATCTTTTCTTTGCTATATTATTTATATATGATATCTTTCTTCCTGGATCTAAAATCAGCACACCTTTTTCAATATTATCAATTATATCTCTAAACATTTCCATCTCTTTATCAATATACTTACTATCTTCAAATTCATTTACTTTTATAGAAATCAAATCTGAAATATGATGTATAAACTCTAAATAAGATTTTAACTTTTTACGTACTTCTTTTTTCTTTTCTTTATCAGTACTTATTGCCCCTATAACACCAATTGTGCGCCCACTATACTTAATGGGCACAGCTAAAATCATTTTATCAAGGCACTTACTAAGCCTACTACAATTACTACAAATTTCATGACTAGCTATATCAACTACTGTTATATCATTTCCTGTGCTAATAACTTGGCTATATATATAACCACTAGATACAAGAACCTCATTTTCTTTATATTTGTAAATTCCAGAACCCCCAATTCTGACTAACCTATCATCTACAATTTCAATATCTACATTCAATACGCTCGCTATTGTTTCCACATATTTGGTCATTTCTTCTTGAACTTGTTTTAACATACTCGCCATTTGATATATTTCCCCTTTGTTAGTAAGTTTCACATATTGACTATATTTTATCATAATTGACTATCAAATATAATTAACTAACTTATTAATTTACATAAACTTTTCAATTTATTTATTTTCCCTGTATCAATATTTTTAACAGAAAAATCGACAATAAACTTCACTAGAATTATAGACAATAAAAAAAAATAGTGGTAATATATATGGGCATTAATCAATGTGGGCGGGCGAGGGAACCAAAATAAAGAGGAAGAAGGATGGAACAAAAACTATCAAGCAGTAAATTAGAATCAATTGCAACACAAAATTTTAAGACAGAGATTTTAGCAGGAATCACAACATTCATAGCCAGCGTTTATATTATAATGACTAATGCATTGATATTATCTGATGCAGGTATAAGTCCAGATGCGGCTATGATAGCTACAGTACTTACATGTACTATATCTACAATTCTTATGGGAGTAATCTCAGATGCTCCACTTATATTAGTCCCTGGAATGGGAATAAATTCATTATTTACTTATACTATTGTTCAATCAATGGGGCTATCATGGCAAGAAGGTTTAGCTGCAGTATTAGTAAGTGGAATAATATTCACTTTAATAGCGAGTACAAAACTAACTACAATTCTTATGAACTCAATACCTAATAACTTAAAACATGCAATAACTACAGGTGTAGGGTTTTTGATCTTATTCATAGGTCTTCAAAAAAGTGGTCTTGTTGTAGGTAATGAAAATACTATGATAGGTATTGGTAATATAGCAGACAAGGAAACCCTTTTAAGTATAATAACTTTAATTATCATATTGATATTAAATATGAAAAATGTACCAGGTAACTTACTTATAAGCATAATAATCGGTACAGTATTATCACTTATTATGGGAGTAACTAGTCTAAGCAGTTTAGATTTTGCAGGATTTAACATACGTGCTATTAAAGAAGTATTTTTAGGCATGTCATTTAAAAATATTTGGTCTATACCGTTTATGGTAGCAGTATTTTCTATAACAATTGTAATAGTATTTGAAAATATGGGAATTTTATATGGTCAATTAGGAGCTCTAAAAAGAGAAGAAGATTTCCAAAAATCGTTTAAGGTAACTGGAATATCTAATATAATAGCTGGAATATGTGGAACAAGTCCAACTATAGTTGCAGCTGAAAACTTCTCAGGGATCAGTGTTGGTGGTAAAGGCAAAGTAGCTGCATTTACATCTGCTACATTATTCTTACTATCATTGTTCTTAATACCTGTATTAAAACTTATACCAGATGGTGTTATAAGTAGTGTTCTTATATTTATAGGAATACTTATGATACAGACTTTCTTTGATCTAGAAAAAGGAGATTTGATAGAAACTATATCTATAATCTTGATGATTACGATAATACCTTTTACTTATAATATTGTAAATGGTATATCTATTGGATTTATAGTTTATACAATTCTTAATTTAGTTATAAATAAAGGGAAAAATGTTTCTTTAGCTATGTACGTACTTAGCGGATTGTTTATTCTTAACTTTGTAATGAGTACAGTTATGGGAACTATCCATTAACATATTAAAAAAGGCGATCGCTCTAAAATAGTGCTCGCCTTTTTCATTTATATACTATATTATTATTCCTTCGAAGTGATCTACTTCGTGTTGAATAATTTGTGCTGTAAATCCTGTAAATACTTGTTTATGTTTTTTAAAGTTTCTATCTAGGTACTCTACCTCTATTTTTTCATATCTAGTTGTTTTCCTAAATCCTTCTAAAGATAAACAACTTTCCTCAGCTTCATAAGGAATCTCTTTTTTTAGTATAACTGGATTCACCATAGGAATTATCATCTCCCCTACACTAAATACTAATATACGCTTTTTTACTCCGATCATATTAGCTGCCATTCCTACACAATGGTCTAAATTTGCTCTTAATGTATCTATTAAATCATTTATAACGTCTACATCATCTTTTGTTGCAAGCTCTGATTTTTGTTCTAAAAATAATATATCCTTTACAACTGCTTTTATCATACTTAATAACCTCTCTGATTTATCTAAATTAATATAAGTTTATATTAGTACAAGTATGTATTTCAGTCAAATTATTAAAATATTAATTTTCTTCTACCATATATCTAAGAACAGTTTTTAATTTTGCTGCTTCAGTCTTTCTAAAATCTGAAAGATATATTTCTCTATGAGCTTTTGTTTTTATCTTTAAATTATTTTCATTGCAAAACTCTTCCATAGCTGAAAAAGTTCTTGGTTCATCATCATAAGGTCCAACGTGAAGCATTTGTACTGAAGTTCCTTCTTTAATATTTTTAAGCTCTACTTTTCTAATAATGGATTTAATTTTTTCTTTTTGCAATATCCATAGCTATATTGAAAACTTCTTCATTTACAAATTCAGGTTGTCTAATCATTAATGTGTAAACTAGCTCATCCTTGTTAAGGACTTCTTCAGCTCTGCCTTTTTCAGTTAGGTCCCATATTCCTTCTAATGGATATACTGTGTATTCAAAATATCCTTCTGGGGTAATACCTTTTTTAGGCATCATTCTTATTGCATAAGCTAGCGAGTATAGAGTTTCTATAGCTTTTGAGAATCCTTCACTATTTGGGTTTCCTTGGCCTTTTAGAGTTAGGAATTTGAATTCAGGTATTTCTACTAGTTGAGGTTTTTCTTTTGGTATATAATATTCTTTTTCTTTTTTTCTCCATTCATGTTTCATGAATATCGCCTCCTTTATTATTACTGTTTTATACTTTTTTATAGAATTTTCTTATTTTCTCTTCATGCCACAAGCTTCTGGCTCTACATATTCAAATTTAAATTTTGAATATAGTTTATCAGCAGGTTTATTTGCAATTAAACAAACATATGCATGTTCGTCAGTATTTTGTTCTAAATAAGTATCAATTTCTTTCATAATTGTCTGCCCAAAACCTTGTCCTTGATACTTAGGATCTACCATAATGTCAGAAATAACATAAGTTATTCCTTTATCACCAACGATTCTTCCAAATCCAATCAAATCGTTGTTATCCCATAAAGAAACTATAAATAATGAATTTTTCAAAGCTATTTCTGATTTTATTAAATCTTTTTCTCCCATTCCTGTTCTTAGCCTTAGCGAAATATATTCTATTGCTGATGGTGGCGTGTATCTTATATCCATATTTTTAACCTCCTCTGTGTATTTAGATTTAACTATCCAGCTATAATATTATTATTTAATATTGTATATTAGTTTTTATTTATTTTACCATCTATTCTATCTGAAGTTTTACTCGTTTTTCTAAAATATAGTCTAACTTCGTTGTTAGTTAGTTCAATAAAAAAGGACATCTTCTATTTTTCAGACGTCCTTTTACCAATATTTAAATGATAATTTTTTTACTTAACTTTTATCCACGCAAATCCATATGGTTTTAAAGTTAATTTTCCATCTATTCTTGATTCATCTAATATATTTACTCCTCTAACACCACAGTCTAATGTCTTTTCTTTAGATGTAATATTTACTATATATAAAATTTTTTCATTAGTTTCTTTATTTTCACGCTCTAATGAAAATATTTCATTTCCAAAATCTAATACTTTTTGAGTTCCATATGGAGAAAATGCACTCTCTGACTTTCTTGTATCTATTAATTTCTTGAATTTTGTAAATATCTTATTTCTTCTACTATCACTTTCCAACTCCTCACAAATCCTATTATACTCTAGCTTCTCTCTGTTTATTCTTCTATTAATTCCAGATTCTTCTACTCCTTTATAATAATTCCTTGATCCTAATAATGAGTGATAGTATATAGCTGGGACTCCTATAAAAGATAATAATAAAGAATGAGCTGATAATATCTTTTGTACTTGTAAATCCTCTTCTATATCCTCATCTTTATTTAAAAGAGCATCTAAATAATTTATGTTTAACTCATAAACTGACTTTGTACCATCTTCATTATTTTTATATGATACTCTACCACCATTAGTTATAGTTTTATCTACTAATACTTGTTTTTCTTCTTCCGTAAGTATTCCTTCAGTAGGTCTCATCCCTATACCATCATGACTTGATAAAAAATTAAAGTAAGTTGCCTTGTCAGATACTTTATCTATAGTACTTGCCCAATTTGTTAGCTTTGTTGAATCATGTTCAGTAAAAGCATGAAGTGTAAGCGGTGGCAATGCAAATTGGTAAACCATATGAGCTTCATTTTTTGTGTCACCAAAGTAACTTATATTTTCTAAATGTGGTACATTAGTTTCTGTTATTATTTGAGTGTTAGGTTTAAAATAGTCTAATATTATTCTCCATAATTGTATTATCATATGAGTTTGAGGAAGATGTATACAGCTAGTTCCTGATTCTTTCCATAAAAATCCTATAGCATCTAGTCTTATAGATGTTGCTCCATTTAAAGCATAGTTTAGTAGAATTTCTGTAGTTTCTATAAGAACAGGGAAATACTTTATATTTATATCTATCTGATCTTCACTAAATGTAGTCCATGCAGTTTTAGTTCCATTTTTACTTTCATACTCGTGTATAAGTGGAGAAGTCCTAGGTCTTACTACCTTTGAATAATCAAATGTTTCATCTTTTGGTATAAAATAATTTTGATATTTTTCTTCTCCATTTAAATAGCCTTTAAACCAGTTACTACTTTTTGATATGTGATTTGCTACAAAATCATACATAAGTCTATAATCTTTAGATATCATATTTATATTATCCCAGTTTCCTAATTTTTCATCTATTTTCATATAGTCAACAACTGAAAAACCATCATCAGATGTATACTCAAACATAGGTAATATATGAATGTCTGTTATGCTATCTCCTACTTTATTGTTTAAAAACTTATTTAAAGAATCTATAGTAGGCATACCTTCTTCATATATACTATCACCGTAAGTTATTAAGTATATATTTTTCTCAGATATGTCCTCTACCTTGTCAAAACATTTACCTTCAAATTTTTCTATTGTAGACTTCATTATTTCAAAAAATTCTGGCTTATATTCTTCTTTATATATAGACTTAATTTTTTCTTCTATGTTTTTTAAAAGCATATTCTTATCCATGGTGTTTTCCTCCTAGTAACTTTAATGTCACATATCCTTTAGGGTTTATCTTTATTTTGCTATTTAAACTTTCTAATTCTTTTTCATACAAGTTAGTTATTATTATATCTTTTATATAATCACTATTTATACTTACTTCCTTAGTTGTAGCCGTTGGATTAAATAATCTTACTATTATACCATCTTTTTCATATGCTTCTTTACATACACTCATAAATATATCTTCATTATTTATGCTAAATAAACTATAATTTGATAGGTTAATAGTATGATTTTTAGGTATTTCAAACCTTTCTAACCTTTCTTCAAAAAGATTTAAATCTTGCTTCTGATATGATGTGTATTTGTTTATAAATCTGTCCGTTACTTCAAATAACTCTGATACATCTTCATTAGATACATTAAAGTATATTGCATATTCAAATTTCATGCTCTTAATAAGCTCTGCATCCTTAGTATAAACTACTTTATTATTTATCCCCGATGCTCTTCCAGGTCTCCAGGCTAAGTTGTCTCTTCCTAATACTCCAACACTTCTATATAAAGTAAGTGCTATCTTTTTATCTTCTAAAACTTCATATTCCTTTATCCCCTTTGTTATTAATCCAAACGCATTATTATCATTTCTAAGTGCAACAAAGTTTTCTAATCCATATATGCATACTGGCTTTTCTGCAAATTTTCTTTCAATCCAAGTATCTAAATACTTATTATGATTTTGTCTTTTTATCGCAGAGAATCCTTGATCGCTTAATGAAAAGTTTGAATTTATATTTGTATTGTGTACTACTCTTAGTCTATGATCTTTAATATTGTTATCTATATCATGTGAAACTCTTATAAAGTTTTCACCTTTTCTCATTTCTATTTTTGTTAATATTTCTAATGTTTTAGATTTTTCATTTATCTTTCTTTCTTTTATATCAAAAGGCACAACTATTTCATGGTTTAATATCATAGTTTGTACCAAATCACTTTTACATACCTCTATCAAATTAGCTTCTGTTGATAATATATTTTCATCTGAGTCTAATGGTGAAAAATCATACGAATCTCCGTAATCTCCACAATTTTCAAAGTAAATCAGGTTATCTATTTTTTCTTTAGTAAGTTTATTAACTAATTCTAAGTTATTCTCGTTAAAAGTTAATTTGTATATATCATTTTCTATGCTTCTGTCTTTAGATTCCAATAATTTTGACCCTAAATTTTTATTATCTTCGCTAACTATTAAGGTAGTAAATCCCATAGCTTTTATATTTACACCAGATATTCTCACTTCAGTTCTATAGTATCCTTGTAGCTCTACTTCTTTTTCTCCTTCAGCAGTTACTAATACCTGTTTTCCTCCACTTATCTTTTCTTGATTATTTATAGTAAATTCTAAAGACTCTCCATCTAAAGTTTTTATTTCTATATTTTTTCATTAGTAAATACTACAGACTCAATTATTTCGTTCATATCCTTAGCCTTAGTATTGAATACTAATAATAAATCATCTCTATTTAAATGTTTGCTCACTGCTATTGTAATTTGCTTTTTAATAATATTTATTAATCCATCACACATTCTATTAACTTTTTCAAGTCTTGCAATGATATCCCTATTTGTATCATCTGAATTGCATCCACCTATACTATCATGGGCATGAGCATCAAACAGTAACTTCCACATAACGTCTAACCATCTTGATTTGTAACTTATTCCTAATGACTTTCCTATAACACCTAATGGCTCTAGTACGTAAAGTATTTTATTTTCTACTAATGTGTTTAAATATTTTATGTCATATCTTTGAGATTTTATAGTATTGTGTATTCTTGATTTTTCACATGCTATAAGTTCTCCGTATATTTCATTTTTAAAATCTTTAACCCAAGTATCATTCATAAACGTCTCATAATCAGATAATACAAATTCATAAATATCTTGCTTTTCATTTAATTCTTTTATAATTTGAGGAAAATTCTCTCTTACTAAAACTTGATCTCCCCCAGATGGTAAAAGCAAATTATCACAATCCTTATTTAAACTTTCTAGCTTTTTAAGCATAGGTATCAGCTTACCATATATATACTCATCATCAGAAGCTAAAAATTTACCTGGTCCATACCCTAAATAAATATTGTTCGCTCTTATACTTTCATTATCAGGAGATACCCACTTAAAGTTTAAATTCTTCTTTAAATCATCGGTGTATAAACCTCTTTGTAATATACTGTCTTCTATTCCAAATCCCTTAAATATAGATGGTAAATATGCATTTTGCCCAAATATATCTGGAAGATATCCTACATTCATACTATGACCGTATTCATTTCCTAGTCTTGTTCCATATAAAAGGTTCCTAATTATAGATTCTTTGTTTACTAATATAGAATCTGTTTGAGTATACCAAGGACCAACAAATATCCTTTTATCTCTTACCAGTTCTTTAAGCCTTTTCTTTTCTTCTGGATATAACTTTATTAGCTCCTCTACAACTGATAACTGTGCATCAAAAGTATAAGATTTAAAGTCTTTATTATTTTCAAGTACATCCATTAAATATGGCATGTTTTCACCTAACAATATATTTGAATCTTCTATTGTAAAGTACCACTCTCTATCCCAGTGAGAATGAGGTACCACATATACTTTTTTCTTATTATTCATATCTTCCTCCATTTAAAATATTGATATTTTTGAATAATCTTCAATTTTTAAAAATAGGAATTATCCAAAACTAATTTAATTTTGAATAATTCCCCCTTTAATTAAGATATTTTTCTCATACTATCATCTGAGTTCTTAGCTTCTTCTTTCTTTATTAAATAGAATCTAATAAATATATTAGCTAATGCTATAAACATACAACCTACTACTAACCCTAATATATAAGCCCATAAATTCTCTACTAAAGGCCATCCCCATATAGCTGGCAATGGATTCCATTGAACTGCCCCTAACATTACAGCTGTTGTCGAACCTATTATAGCCCCTATTACATTTATAGGTATTGTTATTAATGGGTTCTTTAACATGAAAGGTATAGCACCTTCACTTATTGCAATTAATCCAAGTAATATAGATGTATTTCCTACTACTCTTAAATTTTCATCAAATACTCTTCTCTTAACTATATATTTATCTAAAACAGTAGCTAATCCTAAACCTATTGGAGGTATTACTATAGCTAGTACTCTTCCTGTTAATGGGAATATACTGTCTGCTGCAAGACCTATTGCGATTGCTCCTGCTGCCTTATTTATTGGTCCTCCTAAGTCAAATGCTGTACATCCTGCTATTATTGCAGTTAATGCTATCGTCGAACCTGTTCCAAAAGATGCTATTACATTTGATAACCAACCATTTAATCCGCCAAATATAGGATCTACTAAATAGAAGTTTAATAAAAATACTACTAGTACAGATATTCCTGGTAATAAAAACATTGGTTTCATTGCTTGTAAATTTTTATTTAATTTTATTTTTTCATTTAAAAACTTAGTTACATATCCTGAAACTAAACCTAGTATTAAAGCTCCTAGGAAACCTGAAGGTACTCCCCCCTCAACTCCCCAAAATGTAAAATGTAATCCACCTGCAAAAGCACCACCCATAAATCCTGGTACTAACCCTGGTCTATCAGCAATTGAATATGCTACATATGCGGCAAATATTGGGTAGATAAATTTAAATATCATTCCACCAAACTTATCTAAATATCCTAGCAGCGCATAAAGTTGATTTCCACTTTGTGTTAAAGTATCCATATTATCTATTTGTCCTAATCCCATTGCTGCTAACTTAGCAATCCCCATCATAAGTCCTGCTGCAACTATTACAGGAATCATATAAGATATACCTGTCATTACAGCTTCTACCATTTCTTTTAATATACCTTGCTTAGCTCCTGAATCAGATGAAGCCGCTACTTCCTCATTAGAAACTTCTACTTTCCCATCTGGATTTTCTAATACTTTTGTTAGCAATTTTTCTGCATTCTTTAAAGGCTCTGCAACCCTAACTTTTACAAATTGCTTCCCTTGATATCTTTCCATATTTTTAACTGTAACATCACTAGCAAATATTACTCCAGCTGCTTCTTCTATTTGTACTTTAGTATGTCTATCTTCTATACCATTAGCTCCTTGTTTCTCCGTTATAACCTTTATTCCCATCTTTTTACCTGCTTTTTCTAATGCTTCAGCAGACATATAGGTGTGAGCTATACCAGCTGCACATGCAGTTATAGCTAGTACAGTTTTTGTATATGTTTTATCTTCTTTACTTTCTTTCTTTTCACTATTCAAGTTCATTAAAAATTCTTTAGAATCTTTAGCCGTTCTTAAAGAATTGTAAAACTCTTCATTCATTAATGATACAGATAATTCCGATAGTAATTTTAAGTGAGTAGAACCCTCTTCTGCCTTAGGTATAGCTAATAAAAATATTAAATCAACTTCATTATTTTCATCTATACTCTCCCAATCAGATATTTTATTGTTTAATCTAGCTACTGCAAAAGCAGCTTTATTTACTGATTCACACTTACCATGAGGTATTGCTAATCCTTTTTCTAATCCAG
Source organism: Paraclostridium sp. AKS73 (assembly GCF_025671395.1). Classification (NCBI taxonomy): domain Bacteria; kingdom Bacillati; phylum Bacillota; class Clostridia; order Peptostreptococcales; family Peptostreptococcaceae; genus Paraclostridium; species Paraclostridium sp. AKS73. The sequence goes on from NZ_JAIXHU010000004.1 coordinate 143,567, forward strand.
TTGGAGAATGTGCTTCTCTTTCCATTACAGTATTAAAAAACTCTTTTTGTGAACTAACGACACCTTCAGAATAAAGTTTATCTATTAATAACTTTATCGCTTCTTCTTTTGTACAAACATTCAAATCTAGCATAATTAGATTCTTGTTAGTCATATTAGCTAAGTTCATTTTCATCCTCCTATAAAACGTTTACTTAAATATATCTTTAACTTATAATAGTATTATATATTACAAGAAAAACATTTTCTTATACATTAAAAGTACATTTGTACTTTTTAATAAAAATAAAGGCGGTGATTAATATCAGTAGCTTTGTAATGAAATTCTCACATAAATTAAATAATCTCAGTCATGCTGAAAAGCATATTTTTTACTATATAGATTCTAATATATCTAAATCAAAAAATTTGTCATTAACAGCTTTAGCTGAAATAAATAACGTAAGTACTACTACCATAATAAGAATGTGTTCTAAATTAGGACTATCTGGATATTCTGAACTGAAACATATAATCAAAGACTTAGATAAAGAAGATTTTACTAAAGATAGAGAACAGCAAATTAGTGATATCATAGCTAACTTAAATCAAAATATAGCAAATCTTAATACTACTAATATAAACAAATTAGCCAAAAGTATTAAAAATGCTAATAAAGTTGTAATAGTAGCTGTAGGGTTATCAAAACCTATTGGAGAATATTTTTCTAAACTACTAATGCAAGCAAACAAAAATAGTTTTTATGTATATGAATCTCATATGATTGACTTATTAGATCAAACTATACAATATGGAGACTTAGTTATATTTGTATCTAATAGCGGTGAGACAAATACGTTAATTACTTCATGTGAAAAATTTAAATATAAACAATTTACCACAGCAGCTATTATAAACAGTCCTAACTCTAGACTAGCAACATTAGTTGATATTCCTATTAATACATGTTCTCAGCAAGTTAAAATTTCCGGATATGATACTACCCCAAGGTCCACTCTATTGGTAGTAATAGATATATTATTTGAAACTTATCTAAATTTATAATTTTTATCTTCTTAATAATATAAATATAAGCTATGATTTGTTATAATTATTCTATTGATTAATTTATAAAGAAAAAACACATTGAGTAGATTATCAATGTGTTTTCTTTTAATTTTAGATATATTAATGATTTTAATTTTTAGCTATTCTAAATATGTATTTCCATAGATTTAACTATATCTTTATCATCATCAACTAATAATACATTCCCTTTTATCATTTTCCTCACCTCGCTTATAATTTTACCATGTTTATAAATAATAGTATAAGAACTATTCTTTAAGATAAAATCAATGATTTATTAAGATTTTATTAATATTTTAATCAAAAAAACACATCAACTTAATTATTGATGTGTTACAGCTTTATTCTCTGGCACTCTTTATAAATCTACACTTTTTATTTTATTACTTCTACTTTCTTCTTTTTAGGATTAAATCCCCCTTTAACTTAATCAATGTATAAACACACTTTTGGGGTTAAATTACAATGATAACACATTTATTGTAATCTACTAATGCTAGAACATTAAGAATCTATCCCTTCTTATCTTCTAACTTCCACTTATTTTAGATATTTAATTCGTCTTAATATATTCACGTATCCCATTAGCTATAGATTTTGCTAGAATTTCTTGATACTGTAAATCTAGTAATTTATTTTCTTCATTATCATTTGTTAAAAATCCTGTTTCTATTAATATAGATGGAACATTTGAATCTCTTAAGACTTTATAGTTACCTTTTTTTACTCCTCTATCTTTTGCCTTGCTATTATATAATAAGCTCTCATGTACACTTTTTGCTAAATCACAAGAACCGTCATCTTTATTCCAGTAAAAAGTTTCTATACCTTGCGCTGTAGGCGATCCATCATTGCTAGCATTGCAATGTATTGATATAAATAAGTCTACATTATTATTAATTCCAATTTTATTTCGCTCACTTAAAGATACTGATTTGTCCATTGTTCTTGTTTGTATAACTTGTAAATTTTTATCTTTACTTAATTCATAAGCAACTTTATTGGCAATTTCAATAGTTATATCCTTCTCAATCGTTCCATTTCGTGGGTTATAAGTTCCTTGGTCACTACCTCCATGCCCTGGATCTATCAATACTCTTTTCCTTTTGCCTACTTCATTTACGCTATTAACATACATCTGTTTCTCAGCATAATTTTTTTGATTTGTTTTATTATCTAAACTTAGATCTTTAATTTTCAATGCAATCGACCATAATATAATACTAGAAACATTACATATAGTTAGTATTATTAATATCAATAGTACTATTCTTTTATTTATTATCTTCTTCTTCTTTATTAATAACTTACTTTTCTTTATTGTCATTACACCCCTTCTTTAAGGCTATACTATTGTCTTAAATCCCTGTCCATTATGATATAAATAATTGTATATTTCATTACTACTACCTAACATGTTTTTAGTAAGATTTTAATCTTCTTCACCTACTCTTTCTGATGTATTTTCTACCTATTTTCCTTCTTTTTTGATTAATTTTTCCATTTATCTACATATTAATTCGTAAATGTATAGTTTTTGTAAATTAGTTGTAAATTAGTTGTAAATTCTAATTCATTTTAAATAATTTAAAAAGAGATTCATATTTATATACACAATCAATTTATAAGTTATACAAAAAAGATATCGACTAAGTAGTCAATATCTTTTTCTGTATTTTCTCTAAATTTTACTGTAAAATTACTACATAAGATTTTATGTTAGATTACACCTATACTTTCTATTACTGAATATTACTATTTTCAATATTAAAATCGTATTTAAACTAATATATTTTAATTTTATTATTTTTCAGTTACTATTAATTTTCATGAATTTTGATATAATTCGATATTATTATATTCATATTTTAATTTCATTGTCATATAATTAATGTTTTTTGCATTACATTTTTCCTCTTTCCATTTTGTCAACTATTATATACTTAATATCTACATTTTCAACTACAACTGATTCTGAGTTTATATATGAGCTGCTATAAAAAATCAATGTATTTCCATTGTTCAACATACTGATTTGTAGTATACTATTTAATTTTCCTTCTTCTTTTGGTAGCTCTATTTCCCTTTCACTCCATATACCTTCTTTATTTTTTAAATTCAATATACATATATCACGGTGAGGGTTAATAGCTGCAATAACTATACTTTTATCATCTAAAACCATCATATTTTGAATTAACTGCTCTTCTGGTAGTTCTATTTTCTGTTGATTGTATTTAATTATTTTATTTTCTTCTGATTTCTCATTTGACCAAGCTTTCCACCCTAAACTTACTAAAGTTATTATAATACCTAATGAAAAAGCAATCAATTTTTTACTTTTGATTTCATATAATAGACTCCTTATGTATCTTTCTATATTTACATTAAACCAAGTCTGTTTCATACATATGTATTAATTGTAAAATAGTTGTAAACTGTTATATACTTTTATTCAACATGCATAATTTATTTAAGTATAAAAAATCTCAATAGACAAAAACTTGTCTATTGAGATTTTTAATCTTGTAGCCTATACCCTATTTTATATACTGTTTTTATACTATCTTTTAGTTTTAATTTTTCTCTTAATCTTTGAACATGTATATCAACAGTCCTAGTTTCTCCAATATAATCAATACCCCAAACGTTATCTAGTAATTGTTCTCTAGATAATGCTATATTTTTATTTAGCACAAATGAAAGCAATAATTCATACTCCTTTAATGTAAGTTCTACGGTCTTATCATTTTGCTTCACTATTCTCTTTTCTGTATATATTGTTATATCTTTAAATATTATTACTTTGTCATGTTTTTCATATCTTCTAGCTACTGCCTCAATCCTTGCTAATAATTCAATATTTTCAAAAGGTTTAACTATATAGTCATCTGCTCCTAATCTTAGTCCTTTAACTTTATCATATACAGAATCTTTTGCTGTTATAAAAATTACAGGTATATCTTTTTGTTTGATTATTTCAACTAACTCAAATCCATCTATTTTAGGAAGCATTATATCTAATAATGCTAAATCTATATCTTCTTTTAAAATATATTTTTACCTTCTTCGCCATCTATGGCTGTATAAATATTGTATCCAACCATACTCAAATTGATTTCAATTAAATCTCTTATTCCATCATCATCTTCTACCACCAATATATTCATGCTCGCTATTTCTCCTTATAATATCCAATTATTTTTTCCCACTTACATCTATTAAAAACTCATATTTTAGTTTTTTATTCTTTGTATCTACTAACTGTACATATTCTTTTTTTATAAATATTTCATAATTATCTATATTAATATTTAATGTATCAGCTAATGATTTTATACTTTCTTTTATCTCTTCTTCTGTGATATAAACTTTATTTTCAATATTACTTATATCTTTTTCCTTATATTTGCTTATAATAACATCGTTTATATCTCCATATTCTGCATCTATGCCTACATAATAATTATTTTCTTTTGATTTACTTAAGTGTTCTGTAAAATTTATTTTCCAAAAAAAATCATCATTTATATTGATTAAATTTACAGATTCATATAAGGATTCCCTATCTAAATTTTCTTTAAAGCCATTATTTAATACATCTAACGCTTTTTCTATAGCTTCTTCTCTTCTTATATTATTTTTTCTTTTTCTTTTATACTATTTTTGAATACCCAGCCACTGTGCCTTCTGTATATATTTTATCTTCTTGGTATGCTAACTTTGAACATCCATTTAACATAATTAACATAGATATAGGTATACTTATTTTAATGATATTATTATATATTCTTTTCATTTTGATTACCCTCCATATTAATAGTCAACTTAATAGTAGTTCCTCTATTTATTTTGCTTATAATATTGATTTTAATGTCATGTATATTACATACTTCTTTACATATCGCAAGTCCTAATCCAATCCCATTGTCTTTTTTAGACCTTGCTTTATCAACTACATAAAAAGGCTCCATAATTTTTCTAAGTTTTCTTTTTTATTCCTTTTCCATTGTCTTGAATAAATATATTGTATATAGCTTTATTTTCTAACTTTCCAATTATTTTAATATCTCCATCTATATTACATGCTTTTATTGAATTTTCTAATAAATTTCTAAATAAAATAATTATAAGTGATTTATCTGCCATTATATTTATGTCTTCTATACTTATGTTTAAATCTATATTTTTTTGTCTTAGTTTATAACTTAATGATCTATTTACATTATTTATGCAATCCTTTATAGATATAAGCTCTTTTTCTATACGATTATTCTTCATAAGTGTTAATTTAATTAAAGCTGAACTTAAATTTTCCAATCTTTTTGACTCTGAATTTATATAATCTAATGATTTTAGTTTTATATCTTCACTAATATTTCCTTTTAATAAAATATCTGAGTATCCAATTATAGATGTTATTGGTGTTTTCATCTCATGAGTTAAGTTATTTATAAAACGTTCTTTCTCATCATTTGTATCTTTCAATTCCTTTATCTTTGATTCTAATACTTCCATCATCAAATTAAAGTTTTGTGATAGTATGCTAATTTCATCTTTTTCAGATGATACTATTGCTCTTTCACTATATTTTCCACTTGCTATTTCTACTGAAGTATTAGTTAAGTTTACTATAGGTTTTGTTATGTGTCTCGATATTACATACATACCTATAATTAGAAGTAAATTCATAATAATATCTAATATTATAAATATTTTATAGTTTTCAGACATATCTTCATATAAAAACTCGATACTTCTACTTAGTATTAATTTATAATTTTTATCTTCTATTTTTATTTGTGAAGATACCAGCAGCAATCTTTCATTATTCACTTTTTTTATACTAAAAATAATTTCATTACTACTAGATTCTAGAATCTTATTTACATCACCATTATTATATTTATTTAATGAAGCTACAACCTTTTTATCTTCATCAAATACCTGTATATTTTTTATATTACCTTGATTTGTGTAAATATAATTTTTTAATATTATATTTAACCATCCACTTATATCATAATTTTCGATAGATTCATCTCTTCTTATATCATAATTTAGGTATATTGAATTTGATATATTTTTTTGTATATCTATGGTATCACTTATAACTCTATCTAAATTTTTTTTCTGCACTTTATCAATCATAATTATTCCAACTAAATTGATAAGTATCATAGTCAATGTAACTGAATATAAAAATATTTTTTTCCAAATTTTCATATAATTTTACCCCTATGTTTCTTTTAAACCTTCTTAAAAGACCAAAGATTTTTAGCTTCTTTTAAAAATACATCTATATCCCAAGTTTTTTTACTTCTTACTTTACTATCTGAGTCATTAACTATTATTTTTCCATTACTATCTAATCCAGTTAATACTATGTAGTGTCCTGAAGTAGTAAAATTACCTGGAGCCATAGTTGCTATTATAGGTTGTCCTTTTTCTAAAGTATTTAGTATTGAATATTCGCTAATAGGTATCGATGTTCCAACAATTCCAAATTCTTTAGCTCCTTCTGTCATTAGTGACCACTTTGACCCTACACCATCTACTAAATATCCATTTGCGTCACTATACTCAGCTACCACTTTTGGATTTATATTTGTATCTCCTGTAAGCCCTACTGCTACCATTGCCAAAGATGTCGGTCCACATCCATTAATAGCCATAAAATCCGGTCCATAATTACTATATCCCCATCTTTTGTCCCATTGTATAAATAGAGGAATTTCACCTGGATTGTACTCTTGTTCTATAGATATGTCTTCATTAGCATTATCTATGTAATTTGGATAATCTGCAACAAAATCTATTGTTTCTGATTTTTTGGATGCTAATTCTAATAATTCAATTGGATATATAGTTGACTCTTCTAGTATTTTATAAGTATTCGGATTATATTTCCCATTTTCTAGTATAGCCTTTAAGGTCCTATCTTCTGATTGTTCAATTTCTTTTGATATTCTTAATATATCCTCTTCACTGTAAGCATTAATTTCATCATTTGTATTTACTCTTATTATGCAGATTACTACTAGTATACTTGCTATTATAATAGTTTTTAAATTTATTATTTTACTGTTCATAATATTTTCTGTCCTTTATACTATTTTTTCTTTCATTTTACAATGTAATTTTTTCAAGAAAATATATGACTTGTTTCAAAGTTGTAAAATTTTTAATATATAAATTATTATATTAAACTCAAAATCTAAAAATAAAAAACACATTGATTATTAAATCAATGTGTTTTAGTAGATTTCAATTATATATATGAATCATATGTAAATTCCCCATGAATTCGATCTACTTTAATTCTTATATATTGCTAAAAAGTCATCTATTTCATCATCTTTATTTTCTGGTACTCTTTCTAAATATATACTTTTTTCTTTTATTTCTTCTTTGACTTCTGTTATATAATATATCTTTTTAACTATATATCCTAAAGTAATTAAAGATATTGTGTAAAATACAAATGGTGTAACTGTAACTAAGTAATAATTTATTACTTCTACTAACTCCTTTTTAGGATCAAATCCCTCTTTAACTAAATCTGATATGTAAACATTTGATTTATATATAATAAATATAGTGCTTAGAGCCATTAATATTGCACATATATATAATATAACTGTGAGCTTTGGTACCTTTTTTATATCTGACGATTTCATAACATCCTCCTATCATATACTGTGTTTAATTTATTTTCTATTATTTGTCAGTATTAACTTTTTCCTTTTCATCTTTTATAAATAATAATTTTCCAGATTTTAATCCCCAAATTTCATCAAGGTATGAACACACTTTCTTTGAGTGAGTAACAATGATAACACACTTGTTATGTTTATGAGCTAATGATACTAGAATATCCATAATCTTTTCTTCAGTTTCATTATCAAGATTTCCAGTTGGTTCATCGGCAATTATTATATCTGGATTATGTGATAGCGCTCTAGCTATCCCAATTCTTTGTTGCTCTCCTCCTGATAAATTTAAAATTTTTCTATTTACTTTATCAGAATCAATACCTACATCCTGTAGTAAACCATCTATGTATTTATCTTTGTTTTCCTGCTTAGAATTGCTTATATTCATAGATAATAATATATTTTCTTTAGCCGTAGCATTTAATAGTAAATTGTATCCTTGAAATATAACCCCTATATCCTTTGCTCTATATAAATCTCTATCTATATTTTTCAAACTGTTATCCTTGTATAAAACTTCTCCACTTTTACATGTATCAAGCCCTGATATTAATGATAATAAAGTACTTTTACCCGCTCCCGATTTTCCTATTATTCCATATACTTTTCCTTTTTCAAAATCTATATTTATATCATCAAAAACATTTCTCTTAGCACCTTCATATCTATAACTTACATCCTTTAAACTTAGTAAACTCATATCATTAATTCCTTTCTGTTAGTATTTTTCTTGGTTCATATCTATTTATATATAAAATGCCTATACCAGCAGATACTACTCCTAGTAATAATGCTATTAGTGTAATGATTAAAATAGCTTCTCCACTTAAAAATACGTCTAATTTTTCTAAAGCTGGTGCTGTTGTACTTGGACCCCCAAACCCAACAGTCATACTCATTGATTCAGCTTGTTTTTGAGCATCTATTTGTCCTTGTAAAAGCATATTTGAAACTGGTTGAGCGCATATGCTTCCAATTGTTAATCCTATGCTTAAAGAAATAAGTATCATAGATAGTGTTTCAAAGATTAAACCTAACGCAACTTTGCCTTTTTTCATACCCATAGCTCTTAAAACACCTATTTCGTATTTTCTTTCGCGAATAGCTAAAATAGAAATTAAAACTAGTATGCTTCCTCCAAATCCTAAAACTAAAGTCATAAATATCTTTGAAATACTTTTTAATCCTTCTACAGGTTTAACAATACTATTGTAACTACTTGCATCTACAGATAAATCAAATAAATCACTTAATCCCATCTCATGAGCTTCTTTATTAAACTCATCTACTAAATCTGGATCTTTTAAGTAATATTTTGCATCCATAGTAACTAAATCTTCTTCAGATTTTTCATCATACAATTTTAAAGTATCATATGTTGTAATAATCTCATTGCTTCTATTTAACATGTGATGTTTAATTCCATAATTATTAGACTGTGCCCCATCATAATATATTCCTGATATAGTTAAATCTAGTGACTCTAAATTGTCTGGATCTTGAGGATTTTTAATTTGCATCTTATCCCCAACCTTTAAGTTATTTAACTTTGCAAACTCTTTACTAACCATAGCTTCATTATTTTTTTGTGGCATTTTACCTTCTATGATTTTTCTTGTTCCATTTTTAAATTCCTTTTTACCATCATTACTAAGTCCTCCTAAAACATTTAAGTTTGGACTTTTTTTAAGGTTTGAGTTACCACCAATAGCTACAACATTGCTCAAATCCAAATCATCTGAACCCTCTGGTTGATCTAAAGCTTTAATCTTATCACTATAACCACTAAATGTTAAACTAAATATAGTTTCCTTAATATACTTTGATTTAGAAAGTTTTTCTTTAATATCGTTAGGTACTCCTTTATTTAACTCCTCAACTTTTCCTTCGTTTATTTTTTCCTGTGTCTTCTCCATATTTGACTGTATAAAAACTTCAGCTCCAAATCTATTTTTATAATCCTTTATTATCTCATTAGATGTTGTATTAATAAGAATAGATATAGCTGTACAAGAAAGTATAGCTGTCATTATAATTCCTAATAATGTATTTCGCCCCTTATTCCTTGATAAATTTTTTAATGCATTTTTAAAAATATACATATGAAATTCTCCTTTTCTTTAGGTTTTACTATAAGTAAATTATAATAAATATATTGTTTACTCAATGTTAACCCTCACCTTAAAATCTAAAAATAAATATTAATTCTTGTATTCAGAAAAGGATAAATAAAAGCAAGACCCTTTATTTATTTCACTATCTACCACTACTATTCCATTACATAAATCACACACATGTGATACTAAACTTAGACCTATACCATATCCATCTTTCTTTAAATCGTTAATTCTATATTTATTGTTAAATATATTATCTATAAAATTTTTTTCCATCCCAATTCCGTTATCTTCTACTTTAATTATTATGCTATTGTATTTATTTCTTACAGATACTCTTATTTTTTATTCTCACCATACTTTACTGCATTATCAACCAAATTACTTACTGCCCGATATATCCATCTTTCCTTAGCCAAAATAGTTGTATTATTTTCTTCATCAAAATCAAACTCAATATTTTTATAATTTTTTGATATATATCACAAACACTCGCACATACTAAAGAAACATCTACCCCCACCATCTCATCATCTGTTTTTAAGTCACTTAAAGTTAATACATCATCTATACTATCAGTAATATTATCTATCAATTTAATATACTCTTGATTGTTGTCTATTTCTAAATTGGTTCTTAATATAGCAATAGCATTTTTTTGTTCATGTGATAAATAAGAATTTAACTTTTTATAGTCCTCTAAATTTTGTTTAAATTTTTCCTTTATATTTTCATAAGCTATTCCAAAAGTTTTGCTTACTAAGTATGGATTAAAATCATCATCAAGTTCATTTAAATTTTTCACAATATTTTCTATTTCTTTATCATGAATCTTATTTAATACTATCCACAATATTAAAGATGACAATATTAAAACAAAGAAAAAGATTAAAACTATACTTAATATGTCTTTAAATCCTATCTTCAGGTAAGCTCTTCCGATTTCAGCTACATCTACTAAATTACTTGTGCCTGTCATTTTATGACTTTCAAAGCTTTCATTATACTCTTTTAAATTTGGATAACTGCCTTCCTTTAGTGCTCTATATATTAAATCTCCTTCATTAGATATAGAAGTACTAATAATAATAGCTTTCGCATCTTTTATATTTGTTTTAGCTTCTAAATTATTAAAAGATCCTTTTATTTTATATAATCCAACTCCTATAACAAGTGATAGTATTAATGAATATATTATTATAGCTAGTCCACTTTTAAAGTTTACTCTACGCATAAACAATAGCCCTTTCCTCTAACATTAACTAATACATCTTGCCCTTGTATATTTTTCAATTTATTTTTTAACCTTGATATATGTACTCTTAATACTGATGAAAATGGATCAAAGTTTTCATCATATACATGTTCTACAATTTCCTCACTAGAAACAACTGCAGGGTGTTTATAGCAGATGTACTCTAATATATCAAACTCTTTTATTGCAAGTATTACCTCTTTTTCATCTATATACACAGTACGATTTACTGGGTTAAGTTTTAAAGTTCCAATATTTATAATTGGATTAGTTCTCCCATGGAATCTTCTTATTACTGCGTGAATTCTTGCCCTAACTTCTAATAGTTGAAATGGCTTTGTTATATAATCATCTGCTCCATTATCTAATCCTATTGCTAAGTCTGATACATTATCTCTTGCTGTTATTATTATTATTGGTGTATCTATTGACTTTTTTCTAAGGTATTTTAGTACTTCTATTCCATCAGTATCTGGAAGGTTTAAATCTAATAATATAACATCATATTCATTAATGCTTGCTTTCTCCTCTCCTTCTTCTCCGGTATTTGATATATCTACTTTAAAGTTCATATTTTCTAACCCTTTTTTCATTGAGTTTGACAGTTCTATATTATCTTCTATAACTAGTAATCTCATTTTTATCTCTCCTTATAAATCAATAAATTAAAATTTTATATCATTATACTTTATCATATTTAATGTTTATCCAATGTTAACAGGTTATACAATATAAATAAAAAAAATGTAGTTACTAAGTTTTCACACTTAATAACTACATTTTTTATCTATTTATTTTCAGCTAATACTTGTTGATACGCATCAGTATCTGTGTAAATTTCATCCTTTATTGGATTAAGTTTATTTTTTCTTACCTTATTAAATTGGTAAATTGCTAAAGCTGCATTCACAGCTAAAGATATTAAACTTACCACAAAGAAAGCTGTCTTGTTATGTGTTGTAGGAACTGGTGCTATCCTATCAGCAAATTGAGGAACAGTCATAACAAACATAATCCAAAGAGCTAATGTTTGAGCACGATGTTGTAACCAAGCTCCTTTTTTTATAAAGAAAGTTGGTATTGTACATGAAAGTAATAAAGCTACTCCACAATAAATTGAGTGGTCTGATATGCAGTTATAAGTATAAGCGAAATTCCATACATCATAAGCTATAACCCATGTCCATATCATATCTGGCCATATCATATCCTTTGTTTTATCTTTAGATATAAATATTCCATAACAACCACAAATTGTAACTATATTTAATAAACCTGCTATACCATTCATAATATTCCAAGGTCCAGATATAGTCCAAAGATTATCTACGACTCCACCATCAGTTAATCCATAAGTGAAAATTTGAAAATCTCTAATAGAAGCTTCAAATATATTTAATGCTAAAATAATCGCTGGAAGAGCCAATGCCCATTTTTTCTTTTGTAACGATGGAATATATCTAAGAGCCATAAACCAAACACACCCAGCAAGTGCCGAATAAGTTTTAACCCAGTTAAACCAAGTTCCTGTTCCATATTCATTTCCTGGCGCTGCTGTAGTTGGCCAAACAAAAATTGTTAAAAATGTAGGTACTATTATAAACAATAATATTCCCGTCCATTTTGTTGATCTTCCAAGTTCATTAAATGCCATCAATGCAAGTAATACAAATAGGAAAATTCCCCATCCTTCAAAGGTCATTTTTCATATAAAATCCCCATAATGCACCCCTAATCTATTTTATTTTAATTTTATTTTGCAAATACATCCTTAACTTTCTTTCCTATTATTCTACCTTTTCTTCTTATAACGTTTTTAACTACTGCTGGTTTTAAATCTTCATAAGCTACACCTTCTGCATCATATTTTCTTACTAATGATATAGCGTCAAACTTACATTTTGTAGTACATTGACCACAACCTACGCACATATATTCATCTACAACAGTAGCTCCACAACCTAAACATCTTTCTGTTTCTTTTTTCATTTGTTCTTCTGTAAAAGTAAGACGCATATCTTTGAAAGATTCTTTTGCATCTACGCCAGATTTATGATTTGGTCTTTGTCTTGGCATATTGTCATATCCTTCTAATTGTAAGCTTTTCTTATCAAATTCATGATAATCTCTTCTATCACGTCCATTTACTAAGCTTTGCCCTGGCTGAACAAAACGGTGAATTGATATAGCTCCTTGTTTGCCTGCTGCTATTGCATCTATTGCAAATCTAGGACCAGTGTATGAATCTCCTCCCGCAAATATATCAGGTTCATTTGTTTGATAAGTAAATCCATCAGCTTTTATTGTGTTATTAGGATTTAACTCTGCTTTACTTCCTTTAAGTAAATCACCCCAGTCAATACTTTGACCTACTGAAATTAGAACATAATCAGCATCTACTACTTTTAAATTCTCTTCATCAAATACTGGAGAGAATCTTCCGTTTTCATCAAATACAGAAACACATTTCTTAAATTCAACCCCTACTACTTTTCCATCTTCTACAATTATTCTATTAGGTCCCCAAGAGTTATTTATTACTATATCCTCTTCTAAAGCTTCTTCTATTTCTTCTTCTAAAGCAGGCATTTGTTCACGATTTTCTAAGCAGAACATATTTACACTATCTGCACCTACTCTTGTTGCATTTCTTGCAACGTCTATCGCAACATTTCCTCCACCTATAACAACTACTTTTCCATTTAGTTTTACATCTTCACCTAAATTAACATCACGTACAAATTCTACTCCTGGTATAACACCTTCTGCATCTTCACCTTCTATATTTAATCTTCTACCAGCTTGTGCCCCGATTGCCAAATAGAAAGCTTTATATCCATCTTTTCTTAATTCATCTAATGTAATATCCTTACCTACTTCTATACCTGTTTTAAATTCTACGCCCATTTGTCTTAGTATTTCTATTTCAGCATTAACTACTTCTTTTTCCAATCTGAAAGAAGGAATTCCTAAAGTTAACATACCACCAAGAGCTTTTTGTTTTTCAAATACTGTTACCTTGTATCCATCTATTGATAAATAATATGCACATGAAAGCCCAGCAGGTCCTCCACCTATTATTGCAATCTTTTTACCGTAATTATGTCTTTTTTTAGGAATGAATCTATGCTCTTCTTTTAAGTCTTGTTCAGCTACAAACTTTTTAATTTCATCTATAGCTATTGGTGAATCTATATCCCCTCTTGTACATGCTGATTCACACTTTCTTGGGCAGATACGACCACATATAGCTGGGAATGGATTTTCTTGTTTTATAAGTTCCAAAGCTTCTTTGTATCTTCCTTGTGATGCAAGTTTAATATATCCTTGAACAGCTATATGAGCAGGGCATGCAGTCTTACATGGACTTGTTCCACTTTCTACTACATCTTCTCTATTAATTCTATAATCTTCATTCCATCTCTCTGGTCCCCAATTAGTATTTCTTGGCGTTTCTTTTCTTTCTATTTTGTCTACAATAGGTTTACTAGAACATAATTTTTGACCAAGTTTTAAAGCATTAGTTGGACAGTTAACTACACACTCTCCACAAGCAACGCACTTATCTTTATCTACTTTAGATACATAGTTAGAACGTACCATATCAGTATTTGCAAACATATTTCCACCCTTAAGTGCTAAACAAGAACATCCACAGCAATTGCATATTGCATGAGTTTTTCCTGATCCATCTAAGTTTGGTATTTGGTGCATTAACCCATTTTCTTCAGCTCTTTTTATTATTTCAAAAGCTTCTTCTCTAGTTATTTTTTTACCTCTACCTGTTCTTATGTAGTATTCAGCTGCATGGCCTAATTGAATACACATATCTTCTTTTAGATGTCCGCATCCTTCTCCCATACTTTCTCTTGCTGTACGACATGAACAGTCTGATACAGAGAATTTATCACTCTCATTTAAATATTTTGATATTTCCTCATATGAAGCTCTTCTTGTTTCTCCATCTATTGCAGTTTCTATTGGAATAACACGCATAAGCCCTACACCTGGAGGAAAACTTCCTGTAGATCTTGGTCCATTTTCCACACCATAATCATGAAATGCTTTAGGAATTTGCGGATATTTTTTAGCCTGTTCCTTATTGTTAACCATCATTTCCATAATTCCTGGTACCCAAGTTTCATACCAGAAAGTATCTACACCATCTATTTCGTTAACGAAAACTACCCCTATTTCTGATAATTCTAATAGTAACTCTGTACACTTCTCAACACTCTTACCACATAAAGGTGCTACTTTCTCAGCTGTTGTTTTCTTTCTAATCTCCATACAAAGTAAAACTTCTGCCATTTCATCTGTTACAACTGGCTCTAAAATTCTATAACGTGCATCATTTTCACCAAAGTACCCTCTAGACCCTGGTTTCTTTCCACTAACTTGGTTTGCAAATTGAAGAACCTTTTCTTTAACTGCCATCTTAATCCCCCTAAAAATTATAATTTTATATTTTTAATTATTCCAAGTCTTTACTTCTTCTCTTATCCAATTAGCCCATTCATCTATACCTTCTCCAGTTTTAGCTGATATCTCTATAACTTTTGCATTTGGATTTCTTTTTTTAATATGTTCTTTAACTAAATCTAAATCAAAGTCAAAATACTCTATAGCATCAATTTTATTTATTAAAACCACATCCACTACTGAAAATATTAATGGGTATTTTAAAGGTTTATCATGTCCTTCTGGTACGCTAAGTATCATAGCATTTTTAGAAGAACCAGTATCAAATTCTGCTGGACATACTAAATTCCCCACATTTTCTAATATTACAAATTCAACATCATCTGTTCCAAGCTCTACTAAACCTTGCTTAGTCATATCTGCATCTAAATGACACATTCCTCCTGTATGTAACTGTATTACCTTTGCACCTGTTTTTGAAACAGTGTCAGCATCAACATCTGAATCTATATCAGCTTCCATAACCCCTATTTTCATCTCATCTTTTAAAGCTTCAATAGTTCTTAAAACTGTTGTAGTCTTCCCTGAACCAGGAGAAGACATTAAATTTAATAAAAAAGTATTTTCTTTCTTTAAGTCAGATCTAAGCAAATCTGCTTGTTCATCATTATTCTTAAAAACACTTTCCTTTATCTCTATAACTTTATACTTTTCCATAAACTTACCCCCTAATATTTATTGATATTGTTAAAAGTATTTAGTATATTTACAATCAATCCTTTTACTTTGATTAATCTTATATCATCATTTGTTAACTTTGTAACATTCAACACAGAATTAATTTCACCGAATCACATTCTGTAATTAAAATATATCATCTTTACCATATTTTGTAAATGTATACATGTCGTTTTCATTTGCTTTCTTTCACAACTTTTCATTATATATTTACTTTTTTTATGCTATACTAAATAATTATATAATTTACTGTATTCACATTGCAGTGCTATAGAAAGGTATTTGTCATGAAAAAATTAACTAATAGACAAAAACAAGCTATTGCAACCAAACTTAGAATTACACAAGTGGCAACTGAACTTTTTAAATTAAATGGATTTGATAGTGTAAAAATTCAAGATATCTGCCAAGCTGCAGAAATTTCAATAGGAGCTTTTTATCATCATTTTAAATCAAAAGCAGAAATAATCAACACGGCTTATGAGCAAGTTGATATTTTAGTATTAGATAGACTTGAAACAAAAGATTTAGATTCAAATCTTGATAAATTATTATTTTTATTAGGTGAAGGTGCTATTGTCATGGAAGAACTTGGTTGGGTATTTGTAAGTGAAATATATAAAAATTTACTTTCAATAGAATCAAAGTATTCTACTAAACCTGACCGTTATATAGCATTAGAAGTTAGATCTATTATAGAAGATTCACTAAAAAGTGGTGAGTTAAATAGCTCAATTTCTTCATTTGATTTGACTATGATAATTATGAGAATATCTAGAGGTACCATATTTGACTGGTGTCTTCATGAGGGAAGTTATGATCTTAAATCCAGAATGGAATTTGAATTAAACTTACTTCTTTCTAATTTTAAAACTCAAAAACATATTAAGCATAACTAAAAAGGACTGTGAGTTTTATCTCACAGTCCTAAAAATTTAAAATCATTTTCTTTTAATTATTTCATAGGTGAATATACACTATCTTTGTTTTCAGATATAAATTCGTCATTAAAGAAATTACTGTTATTTCCTAACTCTGACTCTACTGTTTTTAGTCCTTTATTTTCTATTAATGTTTTTTGGTTAGAGAATAAATTTGTTCCTAATCCTAGCTTATCACCACTAATTTTGATATCCATACTAGCTAAAATAGTTGGGAACATATCAAATGGAGCAAACTCTCTATTTTTTGTGTTTTTTGTTTGTACTGGAGAATTTAATATTAAATTAAATATATTTCTTTTATACGATGGATCAAAATCTTTAAAGAAGTTTTTATCCATACTTAAATGGTCTCCTGTTAGTACAATAGTCGTATTTTCATAAAATGGTTGTTGTTGAATCCATCTTACAAATTCAACTGTTTCTTTTGCTGAGTAAGAAATAACATTCGCATATTGAGAGTCATGTTTTTTCTCTGCATTAGGTGATAGATACCCATCTGGAAAATGAGTATCAGCGGTTTCCATAGTAAAGTTAAATGGTTTACCTTCTTTAGATAATCTAGTTAACTCATCCTTAGCAAAATCATATAATTTATCATCTTCAAATCCCCACCAAACAGCATAATCTTGTGGAATAAGTTTTTTCTTTTTAGCAGCTTTATAATCAAATATATTGAAGTTACCATGAGTTTTAAAATAAGTTGTTAGTCCTCCAAAATCAGCATCAGCTCCGAACATTATTGTCTGATTATAACCTTGTGATTCTAGCATATCTCCTATAGATATAGCTCCAGGTAAAAAACTACCAGAAGTTCCATATGAATTACCATCATAGGTATTTTTAAAGGAATTCCCATTCCCATATTTATCATAGATGCTACAGACCAAGATGAACCATACGTTTGGTAAGGTCCTCCTAATTTATCATTATTTGAGAAAGATACTCCTTCTTTTGATAATTCATATAATTCAGGCATTAGATTAACATCCATATTACCACCTAAATCTTTAGATAAGTAAGAATTTTCCACAGACTCTAAATAAATATGAATTAAATTTCTTTTTTTATTAGGAAATGATATTTTAGTTTTGTTAGGGTCAACATAATTATCTGCTATGAATGTTGAATTAGATAAATATGCACTAAAAACTTCTTTTAAGCGCAATTTTCCAAATCCATAACTTACGCCTCCTATTAAAACTATAAATGATAATACAATAGATGCCAATTTTAAATATCTTTGAGACAGTATCTTAATTTTTACATGATTTTTAACTACAAATATATCATAGTTAAAGTTTAAAACTATTAAAAATATAGTAGTTAATGTTACTGTTTTAAATATTGGATTACTTAAAATCTCTTGAGACATACCAGAAGCTGTTCCTTTAAGTGGAGATTTTAAATTGAAAAGAAATTGCTCTGGAGTAATTTCACCAAAGAAACCTACAAACCATCTTGAAAAAAATACAAATGTTACTCCAATTACAAAAAATACAACAGATATTATACTAACAACTAATACTTTTTTACTCATTTTATTAGTAATTTTTGAAAAGCTAACATTTGAGTTCAATACTCCTTTTGCAAAAATAAAGCAAACTCCTAAAAATAACGTGAATGCCATGTATTTATATGGAAATGCAGTTGTAGTGTACAAAACCCCTTCTAATATCTGAGGTTGATTAAATACGTATTTTACTAAATTTAATGATATTATATTAAATAATATAATAAAAATAATAATTTTTATTTAATAAGCC